>JBAQMM010000169.1:0-14361 GCA_049302815.1 Anaerolineaceae bacterium
GGGCAGGCTTGCCGCGGTCTTCGATAACCTCGCCGCTGGGGCGCACCTTGGCACCCACGGTGATATCACTGCCACATTGAACGCAGGTTTGCGCGTCTGCCAGGTTGCGGGTGCCGCAATAGGGGCAATGTTTATCCGGTCCACTCTTTGCCATGCGGATCAGGGCTTCGTCTTTGATAAAGTCAAAGGTGTCGAGGTCTACTTTTTCAAACTGGACGTCGGGAGGCTGGGGCGCACCGCAGCTGGTGCAGGATTTGATCGCCCCTGGATTTTGGGTGCCACAATGGTCGCAGGTCCAAATAAGTTGGATGTATCCTAAGATTTTTTGTGCCATACCGGCTCCTCTTGGGCTGTGTGATGTGGGTACATAAATATTATAGTATAGGAAATTGGATAAGGGGAATATTATTTTAAGTTATCAAGTGCATGTGGGCAGCCTCTCGGAAGAGAAGCCTGACCGAACCAGATATCTTCTCAATTCAAACCAGAGAATCAACGGTAAACCCGGCTTAATGCATGAGATAGTTAAGTTTAGGTTCGGTGTTGTTATCCGTGCACAGGTGATTTTACCGAAAATGGAGCGGTTGAGGCAGCCACCTGCTTCGCAAATATTGTTCGTTAGGAATGTTGAAGATTTGGCGGGATAAGACAATCAAACAGGGTGGGATTCTTAAAGGAACTCAATGGAAATTCAGTTGCCGGGAGTATCTTTTACCAGAGTTTTTTGGATGGTAAGCAGCCCGAGCATTGCCAAAAACGCGGGGACGCCGACCAGCAGCGGAATAAAATAGCGGAAGGATAAAACCGTAAGAATTGCCGATAAAAGCCCGGTGACCAGGCTTAAGACCGGTCGGGTGAGCAGAATTGCCAAACCATTCTTCCAGGCCAGCTTGAGCGATTTTTCAGTCTGCAAAAAGTAACAGGAAACAGAAAAAAACTGCCAGAGAAACCAGAAGACAGCCAGTACTATCAGGAAGATGACCAACACAGGCGCTATGGCAAATTCGGTATTGACGTAAAACCAGATGCTGAAGCCCAGTCCGGCAGCAACCAGCAAATTCAGCAGACCCCATAAGAGGCTCTGCTTGAAATTTTGCTTGAAACCCTGCCAGAAACCCGCCAGGCCGGTGCGGATACCTTGTGTAAGGTCGAGGGATTCCTGGAAAACGCCAAATATGGCAGCCGGAAGGAGTACAATGGTCAGGCTGAGCAATATCGCTGCCAGACTGACCAGTTCCTGGTTGGACCAATCATCCCACCAGAGTTTGAAAGCGGCAGCGATCACTTGAAAGGCATTTTTTATTTCCTTCATTGGCATGCTTCTCCGGCCTGATTATAATATAGGCAGCCCATCCCCGCATGGGAAGATGGCCGGTTTTGGCTTTAGTATCACCCTCCGCGCCCGGAATGGGAAGCAAGTCAGCCGTCAAGTGCCGAGTTTTACACCAAAGGAAAGGCAGGCCCTGATGTTGGTCTGCGAAAGTACCATTTTAATCGTGATTGATGCCCAGGGGAAGCTTGCCCGGATCGTGCATGAAAGTGAGCAGTCCATCCGCCAGATTGAAACGCTGGTTGGCGGCGCGAAGCTGTTGGATGTGCCTGTGCTGCTGACGGTCCAGGTGCCGGAAAAATTGGGGCATACCATCCCCGAAATTGCCGAGTTGCTGCCTGAACAGAGCGACATTCCGCGGATAAGCTTCAGCGTTTGGAGAGAGAGCCGGGTGGTAAGAGAGCTGGAAGGCTCCGGGCGCAAGCAGATTCTGTTGTGTGGATTTGAGACGCACATCTGCCTGTATCAAAGCGCGCTGGATTTGCTTGAGGCAGGGTATGAAATCTACCTGGCAGCAGACGCGGCTTCTTCGCGGGTTGAGACCAACAAAACTGTGGCGTTGAACGAACTGCGCGGGCAGGGTGTGCATGTGATCACGGTGGAGATGGCGTTGTTCTCTCTGCTGCGCGATGCGAAACATCCAGCCTTCAAGGCGGTCTCGGCTTTAATCAAGTAATGACCCGCGAAGTTCTGCCGAGCCTATACATCCTTGGTTAATCAAAAACGGACGCCAACAGGCAGGAAGACCTTCCCTCTCAGTGGCTATCGGTTTCAAAATTCAGGGTTTGACCTTCAGCGGAGCAACTGTTTTTCAGAAATGATAAGAATCCAGACCCTAAATCCACCCCCGGCCTCAGCCCAAGAAAATACTTCGCAACCACATCGGGAAGTACCGCCCAGTAGATACTGGCCATTGCCAGAAGTGTATCACTTCTAATACATTTCTAATTTTATATAAGTTTTGCAATGGTATAGTTATATGATATTTTTTTGTGGAGGAACTTGTGACTGCTGAAAACAAACCAAAGAAAGGCAAGAAGACCTGGAAAATCGTCCGGACGATACTGATCATTCTGGTCGTTGTTGTGGGAGTGCTTTACTACGTCCAGTACCGACAGCAACAAACCGCCCTTGAATCGTTGAACGATCTCGAGTTGGTCGCTTTTGGGCGTGAAACCTTGACGTCGAGCATCAATGGAACCGGAACGGTTCAACCCAATCAGGATGCGTTATTATTCTGGGAAACCAGCGGAACCGTCGGTAACATTGAGGTAAAAGTGGGGGATGAAGTCTCCAAGGACGCCCTGATAATGCGTCTGGATGAAAATAATCTGCCCCTGGACATTATGCAAGCCAGGATGGAAAAAATGACTGCCGAGCAGTCCCTGGCAGACCTGGACGAAAACACTGCCCTGAGGCGAGCTCAACTGGGCGCGGACATTGCCAATGCGGAGAAGACCCTGAAAGTATTACAACAGGAATTACAGCTTTTGGAGGATCGAGAGTGCACGGAGTGGCGCTTGAACAACCTGCAGTCAAAGTATGACGATGCGCTGGAAGCCTATCAGGACGTCCCCAATGAACTTAACTTGAATAAAGTGAAGCTGGCGCAGACCGATCTCGATTTTTGCCGTTCGGAAGCCATAGATCAACTGATTAATGAAAAGCAGTCGCAAATTGACCTGCAGAATGAGAACATCCAATCCTGGCAGGACGCGCTGGATAAAATCAAGAACGGTCCAGACCCCGATGAAAAGGAAAAACTCGCATTGCAGTTGGAAATAGCGGAGAAGCGCCTGTCTACCAGTGAAATACGCGCCCCGTTTGGCGGCATGATCACCGCGCTCTATTCAAACGCGGGCGACTTGGTGAGCGTGGGGACCCAGGCCGTTCATGTCTCCGACCTTTCCCGTTTGTTTGTTGAAACTCCCATTTCAGAAGTGGACATCCCGAACGTCCGAGTCGGGCAGAAAGCGGAACTGGTGTTTGATGCCTATTTTGAGGATACGTATACCGGCGTTGTTACTGAAGTCTCCAAAGTTGGCACTGCCCAGCAGGGGGTGATCAATTACATGGTAACCATCGAAATTGAAAACGGGTCTGAGACGTTAAAACCGGGAATGACCGCGGGTGTCACTATTATTGTGGAGGAAAAACCCAATGTGCTGGTAGCCCCTGGCGAAGCGATTACCTCCAAGGACGGCAAGGATGTGTTGTACGTACTCAGGGATGGATTGCCAGTAGCGGTGGAGGTCAAGATCGGGGCTTATTCAAACCAGCAGGTGGAAATTCTTGAAGGGGATATTGAGGAAGGCGAAATGATCGTTTTGAACCCTCCCACCAGCATCCTGGATGCATTGTCCTCCCCTGTTTTGAATTCCAGGTGAAGCGATGGAAATCCGTTTTGATACTGAACCGGTCATCCGGGTAAGAAATTTGACTAAAGTTTACCGGATGGGCGATATTGAAGTCCATGCCCTGCGGGGAATCAACCTGGATGTTGTTCGCGGAGAAGTGGTGGCTATCATGGGACCTTCCGGGTCAGGCAAGTCGACCCTGATGAATATGATCGGCTGCCTGGATTCCCCCACCAGCGGCGAATATTTCCTGGATGGTCAACTGGTCTCAGACCTGGTGGATGACGAGCTGGCAGAAGTGCGCAATAAGAAGATTGGTTTTGTTTTTCAAAACTATAACTTGCTCCCCCGGGCAAGCGCGGTGGAAAATGTGGAACTGCCCCTGCGGTATAGCAGGGATACATCCAACTTGAAAGAGCGCTCAGCCGAGGCAATTAAATTGGTCGGACTGGCTGACCGCATGACACATAAACCCAGTGAACTCTCCGGCGGGCAGCAGCAGCGCGTTGCCATCGCCCGGGCAATCGTCAACGAACCGGCCATAATTCTGGCGGATGAACCGACTGGCAACCTGGATTCTCAATCCGGGCAGGAGATCATGGATTTGTTGCTTCACCTGAATGCCAGCCAGGGAACCACCCTGGTGGTTGTCACTCATGATTCCGATGTGGCAGCCCAGTGTCGGAGAACGGTGCTTTTGCGTGATGGTCTGGTTTTGGAAGGGGAGCAGGTTCTATGAAATTCCTTCAGGTCCTAAAAGAAGCTACCATCAGCATTAATACCAACAGGACCCGATCCTTTCTCACGATTCTGGGTATTGTGATTGGTGTTGGCGCGGTGATTGGGCTTATGGCAATTGGGGAGGGTGCTCAGGATAGCATTACGGGGCAAATTGAGTCGATTGGAACCAATATCATCTACGTCATGTCCGGTAATTCCATCGATGACGTCACCAATCCAAGCAAATTGACCCTTGCTGATATTGATGCCCTTGAGAACCATAGCCGTGGGCCTCACATCGCGCGAGTCACACCCATTCTGAATGATAATGCCCAGGTTAAGGTGGGCGGTGAAAGCCTGAGCACCACTATCGTTGGTGTGAAAACGGGCTACCAGGATATCATGAGCCTGGAACTTGCCGAGGGCAGTTTTTTCACTGAAGGGCAGGTGGATTCGCGAGCTTCCGTTGTAGTAATTGGTCCGGAGCTGGCAGAAAGATTGATCGGGCGCAGGGATGACGTGGTGGGGACAGTGCTGCGGATCAATGGACATCCCTTCCGGGTAATTGGGGTAACCGAAGCCAAGGGGGGCAGTCAGTTTGTCAATCCTGATTTGAACGCTTACATGCCGATCACCTCCATGCAGTTGCGGATTAAACGGGATGACGTAGCCGACAAAGTGGATTACATTGTCATTCAGGCGCAGGAAAGTGAGAGCGTGGATGATGCCATTAAGGAAGCCAACAGCATCCTGAGGGAGTCCCATCGGTTAAGCCCAAGGCAGGCTAATGACTTCACCATCACCAACCAGGAAGATTTCCTTTCCATTGCCAGTTCAATCACCTCGGTATTGACGATTTTCTTGAGCGGTATTGCTGGAATCTCGCTGCTGGTGGGTGGAATCGGCATTATGAACATCATGCTGGTTTCGGTCACCGAACGAACCCGGGAGATAGGTTTACGCAAAGCCTTGGGAGCCAGAAAGTTCGACATTAAGCTGCAATTCCTGACGGAATCAGCCCTGCTGAGTCTGCTTGGCGGCGTGATCGGGATTGGATTAGGCTGGCTGCTTTCAACTTTAGTGGGGGCATACGCTGCCAGCGCGGGCACTCTCATTAAACCAGTCATCGGGGTCGGCTCGGTGCTGCTTGCCACGCTGTTTTCAATGGCGATTGGGATCTTTTTCGGCTTATATCCAGCTAGCCGGGCAGCCAACCTGGAGCCTGTGGAAGCTCTGCGGCACGAGTAAACATGCCCCTCGGTGGAGATGGCGGCGGGTTTTTATGTTTATGAGAGCGGGGTCTTATGGCACAAGTCGCAAAGCTCGTTTGGGTGTTGTTTATGGTTTTCTGTAAATATTAAGTCGGATGGCAGGGGGCATGCCAACAGGCATGCCTGCCAGTAAAGATATCAAAAAAGCTGCCCTCTCAAAGAGGGCAGCTTTGGATTAAAAGTATTCCGCAAGTTTACGGGCGTTTATCCAGAGTAACCGGAACGTCCAACTGTTTCCCATCACGGATAACCGTGAAGGTGATCACATCTCCAGGCACTTTATTCAAGACCATGTAACTGAGCAGGTCGCCGAATTCCTTCACGGGTTGCCCGTCCGCTGCGATGATCAAATCACCGCCTGAATAAAGCTCGCTGATTTCTGTCTGCCTGGTTCCGGCATGTATTCCCGCCTTTTCGGCTGGTCCGCCGGTGACCACATCACTGACATAAGCACCGGTGGATTGTGGCAGGTCTAAGGCTTCCTGCATTGCCAGGCTCAGGCTGTTCATGCTCGAGAGCCCCAGATAGGGGTAATCATAAGATCCGTTCTCAATCAGGGAGGGAAGTACACGCCGCACGATGTTGGAAGTAATTGCGAAACCGATGCCGGTGTTGACCGCTTCCCCCGTAGTGGTTGTACCGGAAGTTTGAATGGCGCGATTGACGCCGATGACTTCTCCGTTCAGGTTAAGCAGCGGACCACCGGAATTCCCAGGGTTGATGGAGGTGTCGGTCTGGATCAGGTCAGCTGCTGAGAAGTACATGCCGCTGGCGGTCTGGCGAATTGAATCGAGCACCCTTCCACGAGCGGAGATGATGCCCATTGTCATGGTACCACTGAGACCATAAGGATTACCAATGGCAGCCACTGTCTGCCCTACGACCGCTGTATCGGAATCTCCCAATGTCAGAGGAGTCAATTCGTCCGGATCCACGTCCACCTTGATAACTGCCAGGTCGGAGTCCAGATCGGTGCCGATGACCTCACCGTACACTTTGGTTCCAGAAGCAAAGTGCACTTCCAGTTTATCGGCTTCTTCCACCACGTGGTAGTTGGTCACGATATGACCTTCCTTGTCAATCACGAAACCAGAGCCCAATCCGTCTCCCTGGGTTGTGGTGAACTGAATCGAAACGACACCCGGGCTGACCTGCTGGTACAGGGTTTCGAGAGTATCACCCAAATCTCCATATTCCGGCACCATGATGGTGGTTGAATTGGAAGGCGGCAGAGCAGTAGGAACTGTATCCTGAACGACGGCTGTTTCTTCCGTTTGGGTTTGTGTATCCAAACGCGATGACAAGTTCGTCAATGAACAGGCTGACCCTACCATGACTACGACGACGAGCAGAATTAATATCTTGAGTTTATTTTTTTGCATTTTTCACCTACGATTTTTTCGACTAAATCAGAATTTATCACTCAGATTGTAGCTATCTTAACAGCCTTTCGTCAAGTATGAAGGCGAAAGTTTTATAGTATTCATATATTTCCGCAAAAAACAAGCGGAATGGATATCAAAAAGCTCCCATCGCTACGATTTCCATCCAGTTAAGGTGAGAACTCTGTAGCTGAAACGGAAGACAATCGGGGGATCCGCCAGCAAAAAAGCCACCTCGAGGAAATGGGATGGCTTTAACCTGTCGGATTTAGAAGGGATTAACTGAGACCCAATATTCTGCCGGTCTCAAAATCGATGTCGATATCGTAATAGGCTGGGCGGGTGGGCAAACCCGGCATGGTACTCATCGTGCCCAGGAGCGGATAGAGGAAACCGGCACCAATCGAAGCGCTGACGTCTCGAATGGGAATGCGGAAGCCTTTGGGCACCCCTTTGAGCGCCGGATCGTGACTGAGGCTCAGGTGGGTTTTCGCCATGCAGATGGGCAGCTGATCATAGCCGAGGCGGGTATATTCACGGATGCGTTCCTCAGCCTGCGGGCTGTAATCCACACCGTCAGCGCCATAGACTTCGCGCGAGATGGTCTCAATTTTTTGCTTGATCGGGGCTTCCAGCGGGTAGAGGAATTCGAATCTGGACGGTTGTTCAGCGGCTTTCATGACTGCCCTACCCAAATCCACCGCGCCAGCTCCGCCTTTGGAATAATGGTCGCAGATCACGGCATCCACCACATCGCCCTCGGATAAGGCGATTTTTCGCACCAATTCCAGTTCGGCCGGCGTGTCGCTGGGGAAGCGATTAATGGCAACCACCACCGGAATGCCAAACTTATGCACAATACGGCAGTGTGCCAACATGTTGGCAGAGCCTTTTTCAACCAGGTCGAGGTTCTCAGTGGTGTATTCAGGGGCAAGCGGCGTGCCAGCCGTAACTTTGGGCCCACCGCCGTGCATCTTGAGCGCCCGGACGGTGGCTACCAGCACCACCGCGTTGGGAAGATTGCCGGAGTAGCGGCACTTGATGTCAAAGAACTTCTCCATGCCCATGTCCGCGCCGAAGCCGGATTCCGTCACGACGTAATCCGCCAGTTTAAGAGCGATCATATCCGCCACGATGGAGCTGTTGCCGTGGGCAATGTTGGCAAAGGGACCAGCATGCACCAGGACAGGGGTCCCTTCCAGAGTCTGCATCAAGTTGGGCTTGATGGTGTCCTTCATCAGCACAGTCAGGGCGCCAGCGATGCCAAGGTCATCGGCTGTGATGGCTTCTTGATGGCGGTTTAGCCCGATCACGATCCGACCGATGCGCTGGCGCATGTCCACCAGGCTGGTGGAAAGCGCCAGAATCGCCATCAGTTCACTGGCAACGGTGATGGTGAAATTGGTCTTGAGTTCGAAGCCCTTTTCATCCGGACCTTGACCCACCGTGATGCCGCGCAGCATGCGGTCGTTGACGTCCACACCCCGGCGCCAGGTGACCGCTTTAGGGTCGATATCCAGGCGGGCGAAGCACGAGCGTTCTTCCGGGCTGAGTTTGTCCGGGTCGGTTTCAGTGATGCCGAGCTTTTTCAGGCGGGCCTGCATGCCAATGGCAAACGTGCGTTTACCATGCTTATCCGGCGGGCACAGGCGGTCGAACAGAGCCCGGTCTCCCTGGCTGGACTCGTGGAACATGCGGGTATCGATGGCGGCAGCCAGCAGGTTGTTAGCTGCGGTGATGGCGTGAATGTCACCGGTCAGATGCAGGTTGAAATCCTCCATCGGTATGACCTGGGAATATCCGCCGCCGGCCGCGCCGCCTTTGATTCCAAATGTGGGACCTTGGGAGGGCTGGCGGATGCAGGTGAACACACGCTGGTTCAGATGCGCACCCAATGCCTGGCTGAGCCCCACCGTGGTGGTAGTCTTTCCTTCGCCCAAGGGGGTGGGGGTAATGGCGGTGACATCAATGTATTTGCCATCTGGGACGGCAGATAAGCGATCCAGGACGCTCAACTTGATCTTGGCTTTGTAATCCCCATAAAGCTCAATTTCCTCAGGGAGCAAGCCTGCCTCCTCCGCCACCTGGGTGATCGGTTTGAGGATGGCAGATTGGGCGATGTCAATATCGGAAGGAACGGGGTCTTGAAGGGTTAATGGGGTCGCGATGAAACGACCGAGTCCGGGTTTTTGCTTGAATGAGGTCACAATACTCCTATAGGTCATTGCCCGATTGTTGCCGATTGGGGTAACGTGGCAGAAGAATTTATCGTCAGGTTCTCCAGGTCTCCCATCACCGCCACAGGGACGTCCACATCAAGTGAGCTGTTGGCTGGCAGCGCGCCAGAGTAAGTCTGACCGCCTCCAATGATCGTGCCCTGTGCATCCAATAAAAGGGTGGTTACCAGGACGGTGGAGATACTCGCGTTGAGATTGTTGAGCACCGTTACGCGAACGGTTGGGGTGGCTTGATCGGTCAGAAGGATGCTTTGGGATGTGACCAGGGGATTGTAAGCCAGGTCGTACTCGCCAAACTCACCCGGAATGACGATCAGATCCACGTGGGTGGGTGAAGAGGATGCCGGAGCGGTCAGCACCCCAGGGGAGAAATACTGGGCCTCTCCAGGCAAAAAGTAGTTGATGAAATTTTTTTCCACCAGGCAGACCTGGTCCTGTTCATCGGAGACGGTGATGATGTAATAGGAACCGGTCAGGATGCGGTCGGTGATATTGGTAAGAATAGCGCCGCCAGCGACCTGGTGATCAGCGGTCAGGATGAAATTCCAATCTTCGATCTTGATATTATTCCACCAACTGCCGCCTTCCAATGAAGCTGAATAGCTGGAAATCCAGGGGTAGATCTCCACACGGGCAGGTACTTCGGTGATGGCTACCGGCACACTCACCCCGATTCTGTCCTCAGGGGGAACGAATTCCGCGTTGGCGTTGCCGCCCCCGATGATTTCCCCATTGGCGTTATAGGCAATCGCGTTGAGTTCAATCTCGGTGTAGGTGAGGTCATCCCGGTTTTCCAGCCAGCCAGTCAGCGTAGCGGTTTTGTCCTCGCCAAAAAAGGTGGGGTTAGTGATGGTGAAGGGCTGCTGGTACTTGAGCTTCTGATCCGGGGTGCCGCCGGTGAAGTGCACTTCGACCGAGGTTGTTTCCACGCCGGCGATCAAATCAAAGGAGCGCACCAGGCCGGTGGTCTGGCGGGGGAAAAGGTAGGTGATACCGCCAAATTCCTGGGCAATGCGGTTGCCCGCCGCGTCCAGCCCCAGCACTTCAAACTGCACATCCCGCAGAATGGCATCTTCCAGGATGTTTTGAAACTTGGCAATCACCACCAGACGGTTTTCCTGCTGCAGGAACTGCAGCTCACTGATCTGCACCGGGTTGGGTGTTTCGTAATTGAGCGTGGGAGTTGGGTTGAATGGGATTGGGGTTGGCGTCCAGGTGGGTTCACCTGGCTGCAGGGTTGCTATGGGTGCTCCCTGGTTGGGCGGGGTGGGCGTTGCCGTTGGATCCGGTTCAGGGGAAGTTTGACCGCAGGCTGCCAGGAGCAGGCTGAAGATGAGCAGGAGAGGGAAGAGGCAGCTTTTATGGAAGGACATAGAACCTCATTGGCAGCATAACTCAATGGTGTGTGATGCTAATCCCTCCGCTTCTGTGCAGATAAAAAGTCGCATAGTTCGTTGCGTTTCATTTCCGGGCAAGTCCATCATTACCTCAAATCACCCCCTATATACGGGGGAATATGCCCGATTTCATACATACAATAGGGCGGGTGGGACTTGAACCCACACAGTGTTTCCACCGACGGATTTTAAGTCCGTTGCGTCTGCCTATTCCGCCACCGCCCCATGTAAGTCGTCCATATTTTACCATCTATTGTGATTTGATTACAGCTTTTTTTACCAGTCTTCAGCAATTCTCAATAGGGAAAAACTCTTTGGGAATTCTGGTAAGCATTGCCTCAACATGCCTTTCCGGTGTGCACAAAACCGGTGCGCACCCTATGAGGATCAAGATACATAGGGTGTGTTCTTCTGTTTCCTTCGTGAGCCCGGAACCGTCAGCAGTGAGCACACCATAGCGCTTGGAATTCTGGCAACATTACTTCAATATCCCTATCTCTTTTGTTCAAACGAAGCGTGTTTCAAGCGGTTTGGCCCGTTTAGATGAAATAAGCTTTGCCAGTCTTTACGTGATCTACGAAAATTACTTTGGAGGGATTTTGACAAATTCATATTGAGAATCGCTGAAGACTGAATTTCAGCTTTGGCGGTTGGTTCACAGGTCTGGCTTTGCCTGTTATTATCATCCCTGGCAAGAATGGCAGGAAGATGTATTGCAGCCTGCCCACCAACCTGTGGCAGGTTTGGGCTTATGTTTTTTCAAACACCAACATGCTGACTTTTTGCTTGTTTCAACTATAATTACGGTCAAATTTGTTGAATACCGAAGCCAACTTTATGCCACTTTCACCTTTTTCCTGGTTCCTGTCATTTTTGCCTGTACTGTGTGTGATGGTGTTAATGCTGGGTTTCAAATGGGGCGGCACGCGCGCCAGCGCGGTAGCTTGGATAACAGCCGCGCTGATTAGCCTGCTGGCATTTGGGGGTACCTGGGAAATGCTGGCTTATACCCAAGTCAAGTCCATTCTGTTGAGCCTGGACGTTTTGTACATCGTCTGGAGCGCTTTGTTGCTCTACAACCTGGCAAAAGATGCCGGCGCGATTGATCTGATCGGGAAACTGATTCCCACGATTTCGGATGATCGCGGGTTGCAGATTCTGCTGGTGGCATGGCTGATGACCTCATTTCTGCAGGGAATGGGCGGTTTTGGCGTTCCCATCGCCATTTGTGCCCCCATCTTAGTGGGCATGGGCTTCAGCCCGATCAAAGCCGTGGTCATGGCGGCGATCGGTCACGGTTGGGCGGTTAATTTTGGCTCAATGGCTGCTGCTTTCCAGGCTCTTCTGGCGGTGACCGGCGTATCCGGTTTCGTGCTAGCACCCTTTACCGCGATTCTGCTGGGGTTGACGCTGATCCCCACCGCTGTGATTATCACCGTAATCGGCACCGGCTGGAAAGGACTAAAGCATACCTTGCCGGCGATCGTGCTGGTTAGCTTGGTGATGGGGGTAGCGCAGTACTATCTTGCCACGAGTGGCTTGTGGAACATGGCAACCACCGGCGCTGCCTTGTTGGGGCTGGTGACCATGCTGCTGCTGACCCGCCTGCCCCGTTATCGCAAAACCACGCTGCCGAAGCCCGAAAACAACCCTGTTCAAATGTCTCCGCGCCTCATCCTGGTGATGGTTTCCCCCTACCTGATTTTGATGGTGCTCGGGTTCGCGATCATATTGATCAAACCGCTCAACAACTGGCTTAACCAGGTCAGTTTGAGCCTGATGTTTCCTGAAATTCAGACGCTGCATGGGTGGACGACGTCGGCTGGGGAAGGGAAAATCATCCAGCCCTTCTCGCATCCCGGTTCCATATTGCTCTACAGTTGTCTTATCTCCTCCCTGATTTACCGTTCCAAAGGCATCCTCAAGACGGGTGCCACATGGCGGATTCTCAGTGGGGTGCTGCACAGCTCGGTTGATGCCAGTTTGGGCGTGATCGCCATGGTAGGGGTGGCTGGGATCATGACCCACAGCGGGATGACCAATCTGCTTGCCAGGGGTTTGAGCGAGAGCATCAACAAAGTGGTTTACCCTGCCATCGCGCCGTTTATTGGCGTGCTCGGTGCTTTCCTCACCGGTTCCAACAACAATTCCAACGTGCTTTTTGCTCAGCTGCAAATGGAGACCGCCACGCTGATGAAGTTGAGCGTGCCTTTGATCCTCTCGGCGCAAACAGCTGGCGGCTCGCTGGGGAGCATCATGTCCCCCGCCAAGGTGATTGTGGGCTGCAGCACGGTTGGTCTAAACCAGCAGGAAGGTGTGGTTTTACGCAATATTGTCATCTATGGTTTAATTCCGGTGGTGATTGTGGCGATTGCCACGACCATCTGGTCCTTGGCCCTGACAGGCGGCTGAACGAATGAGCAAGAAAACGGGCAAAGTCAGGTCAATCTTCAGGATCCGTCTGGTCATATTGATCATGGAAGTGATCCTGCCATTCCTGTTGTACCTGGCGCTGCAGGCAGGTAAAACCAGCTTGGCAGTGACGCTGAGTGCCCTTCTGGCAGCCGGATTAATTGCGGTGGTGGTAATTAAGTGAAGTTGGGCATCTTGGTTGCATTGCGTGCGTAAGCGCGAGTGATTGAATAATTTGAAAGTTGAAAACCTGGAATAGAATGCCAATTCCTTCAGAAGGACACATGAGCAAAGTACATAAATCTCTGACCACTCTCTTCAAAAAAATGCCGGTCGTCGCGCTTTCTGAGGTGCCGCCGGTAAAAATATCCGGTGTCAGCATGGACTCAAGGCTGATCAAACCGGGCTGGTTGTTTGCCACAATTAAAGGTGAGAGCACCGATGGCTTTGACTACATTCCCCAGGCGACAGCCAATGGCGCCGCGGTCGTGATGGGAAATCGACCGGCTCCCGTGGGGATAACTATCCCCTACCTGCAAGTGGAAGGGGACATGCACCGGGCGGCGGCGTACCTGGCGGCAGCTCTGCATAACTTCCCAGCGCAAAAACTGAGGATGATTGGCGTGACCGGCACGGATGGCAAGACCACCACGACAACGATGATCTATCACATCCTGCGCAGCGTAGGCATCCAGGTCGGAATGATCTCCACTGTCAGCGCGCGGATCGGCGAGGCGGAACTGGATACTGGTTTTCACGTCACCACTCCGGAATCTTCGGAGATTCAAATCTACCTGGCTGGGATGGTGAAGGCAGGTCTGACCCACTGCGTTTTGGAAACCACATCGCACGGGTTGGCACAGGGGCGCGTAGACGCCTGCGATTTTGACATAGGCGTGATCACCAATGTAACCCATGAACACCTGGACTACCACGGCACCTACCAAAACTATTTGGAAACCAAGGGAAAACTGTTTGAAAGCCTGAGACAAACACCCCGCAAGCGCATCGGGAACATCCGCGTGGCAGTGCTTAACAAGGACGACCAGTCTTATGAGTATCTTAAGCGGGTCTCGCCGGTGAAGCAGGTCAGCTACAGCATGGTCAACCAGGCCACCTTGTGGGCGGATGAAATTGATAACCAGCCAAGCGGGTTGAGTTTCACCTGTCATTTTGAAAATCAAACCTTGCGAGTTTTCACCCCCATGGTAGGAATTTACAACGTTTCCAACTGCCTGGCGGCCTTGGGAGCCTG
>JBAQMM010000170.1:0-8432 GCA_049302815.1 Anaerolineaceae bacterium
GTTGGGACGACCTCGGTGCGCACGCTTGAAAGCGCGGCTGCACAGAATCCTGGCGGGGCACTGCAGCCCTGGGTGGGACAAACTGGATTGTTCATTCTGCCTGGATACCAGTTTCACAGCGTGGATGCGCTGGTCACCAATTTTCATTTACCCAAATCCACCCTTCTCATGCTGGTCAGTGCCTTTGCCGGTCGCGAAAAAATCCTGGATACCTACGAAATCGCCAAGAGGGAGAACTACCGGTTCTACTCTTTTGGAGATGCCATGCTGATTCTTTAACATTAATCAAAATCTAATACGAAGGTTGTAAAATTTAGATAATTGGAACAAGTTTTGCAACTGAAAACTTGCCAAATAAGTAAATCACAAAGGACAAAACATTATGATGCGTTTTGATAAATTTTCTGAAAGAGCCCAGGATGCGGCCACCCGTGCCGCGGAAATCATCCAACGCTACGGACATAACCAGATTGACTCCGAGCACATTCTGCTTGCGCTGATTGAGCAGCCGGAGGGGATGGTAACGCAAATCCTGGAATTGTTAAAAGTTGACCCGGGAGCGATTGCTGAACGGCTCGATCAAATATTAAGAACAACACCCAAGGCGAATATTTTTGGCGGTCCGTCCGGGCAGATTTTTCTGACCCCGCGCGTGAAGATGGTTGTGGATTTAGCCAAGAACGAAGCCAACCGCCTGGGCGATGAATACATCTCTACTGAGCACCTGTTTCTGGCAATCCTGGCTGAGAAAAATACCCAGCTGGCAAGATTGCTGGAGGAATATGGTCTGAACCGCCAAAACGTCATGGATGCCATCACTGACATCCGTAGTGGTGGAAAGAAGTCCACAGATGCCAAGTCTGAGACACGCTACAAGACTCTGGAAAAGTACTCCCGCAACCTGACCCAGGCTGCCAAAGAGGGGAAGTTGGATCCGGTTTATGGGCGTGAGGTGGAAATTTTGCGGCTGATCCAAATTCTTTGCCGGCGCACCAAGAACAACCCGGTACTGATCGGGGAGGCTGGTGTCGGAAAGACTGCCATCGTGGAGGGGCTCGCGCAGAAAATCGCCAACGACGACGTGCCGGAAATCCTGGAGGGCAAGCGTGTAGTAGCGCTGGATTTGGGCGGCATGATTGCCGGAACGCGCTTTCGCGGTGAGTTTGAGGAGCGCTTGAAAGCTTGCATCGACGAGATCCAGCACTCCGATGGAGAAGTGATTCTGTTTATTGACGAACTTCATACTGTTGTCGGCGCGGGGGCAGCCCAGGGTGCGATGGATGCCTCCAACATGCTTAAGCCAGCCCTGGCACGCGGTGACCTGCAATGTATCGGCGCGACAACCCTGGATGAATACCGAAAGTATATTGAGAAAGACGCGGCGCTGGAACGGCGTTTCGCACCCATCTTTGTTGAAGAGCCCAGCATTGATGACACTATCGCCATGCTGCGCAGCCTGCGGGACCGTTATGAAGCGCACCACAAGGTTACCATTTCGGATGAAGCCCTAGTGGCAGCTGCCAAACTATCGTCCCGTTACATGACCGACCGAAAACTGCCCGACAAGGCAATTGATCTGATGGATGAGTCTGCCGCCAAGTTACGCGTCGCGCTTTATTCGCTGCCGGATAATTTGAAGGAAGAGAAAAGGGAAATTGACCGGCTGACGGCGGAAGAAGAACAGGCTGGGATTGAGCGTGATTATGAACGCGCAGTCAAGATGAAGGCGGAACGGCTGCGCCTGGAGCAGGATTTTACTGCACAGCGGGAGAAATGGGAAACAGAACAAAAGTTGGATGAAGTGGTGGATGTGAACGACATCGCCGATGTGATCCATCAATGGACTGGAATTCCATTGACCCAGTTGATGGAAAGTGAAGCCCAAAAGCTCCTGCATATGGAAGACCGCTTGCACGAGCGCATTATCGGACAGGATGAAGCCATCAAGGCGATCTCCGACGCCATACGGCGCGGGAGATCTGGCTTGAAAGATCCGAACAGACCGATTGGCTCTTTCATCTTCATTGGACCTTCCGGTGTAGGCAAGACCGAACTGGCAAAAGCTCTGGCTGGGTTCCTTTTTGATGACGAAGATGCCTTGGTTCGGATTGATATGAGCGAATACCGGGAACAACACACTGTTTCCCGTTTGTTTGGAGCGCCTCCTGGTTACGTCGGCTATGAAGAAGGCGGTCAGTTGACCGAAGCCGTGCGCAGGCGACCCTACCGGGTGATATTGTTCGATGAAATTGAAAAAGCTCACCCGGAAGTTTGGAACGCCTTGTTGCAAATCCTGGATGATGGCCGTCTGACCGATGGTCAGGGTCGTGTGGTGGACTTCAGAAATACCGTTTTGATCATGACCAGCAACCTGGGAACGGAGTTTGTAAAGAAGGGTGGTACCCTGGGCTTCTTGGACAGCAACGATGGGGATGATATTAAATCCTCCCATGAAAAGATTGACAAAGCCCTAAAGGGTGCCTTCAGACCGGAGTTTCTCAACCGGATTGACGATGTGATCATGTTCGCACCCCTGGATCATGAGGACGTTCTGGGCATTGTCAAACTGCAACTGAAAGAACTGGAAGACCGTATGAAGGATTACGGGGTCAACATGCGGGTGAGCGAATCGGCTCAAAACTGGTTGGCAGACCAGGGCTTTGACCCGCTTCTGGGTGCCAGACCTTTGAAACGCGCCCTGCAGAAGTACCTGGAAAGCCCACTGGCCACCAGCCTCCTGGCAGGTAATTTTCACCAGGGCGAAACGGTTTTGGTCGAAAAGGGTGATGATTTCCTGGTCTTTACCAAACAGGAGAACCCACAGGCGGAAAATGTTGTTTACGGCAGTTCAGTGGAAGAAGTGGTAAACCAGTAAGTCAATCGAACACATAAATTCAGAATCCCGAAAACTGTCTATAAAATGGACAGTTTTCGGTTTAATCGAAAGAATGGTGGTAACAGATATTGTGGTAAGGGCGTGACAATTCCGGTGGGAGAGATTCAGCCTGATTGGAGAGGACAGAATATAATCCGACAATATCACCCCCTTGCGTCAAAAAAAAAGCTCATTCATCCTCAAACATGATTTATACTTAATTCATGCTGGATGATTTTGAGGGAATCAAGAGTTTATTAAGCGAAGTCCCAGTCCTGAGCGGGTTAGGCGAAAAAGACCTGGAGGAACTGACAGGGCACTTTTCATTGCTGCAGTTGGAAGCCGGGCAGGAGCTCTATCAAGCTGGTGAACCAACCGACGGTCTGCACGTGCTGGCACGGGGTAAACTGAGATTGTCCTCGCCTGAGCACCAGGCTCCAGAACAGCTGCTGGAGCGGGGAGAGCTGGCAGGGGAAGAAGCCTTGGTGAATCAACCAGCGCGCCAGTTCCAGGCGGTGGCCTTGACTGCCTGCGAACTTTGGTTTATGGAAAACAGCCAGGTCCAGGAGTACCTGATGTCCAAGCCCATCGTCCAAAGAACCCATAAAGTCCTGATCCAGAGCAGGCAATTGACACAAAGGATTCCCATGCCCTGGTTGCAGGAAGGGGAGCGTGTGTTCTTAATGACGCGCAAGCACCCCATGTTCCTGTTTTTTCAGTCACTTTGGCCGATCCTGTCTTTTGCGATTGTCATGGTTCTGGCTACCCGATATGGCGCTGCGAGCCCTACCGCGGTTTTTATCACTCTGCTAGTAGCTTTTGCAATTTGCGCTCTTTGGCTGGCCTGGAATATCCATAACTGGGCAAATGATTTTTACCTGATCACCACCAAACGCATGGTGTGGGTGGAGCGCATCTCCGGATTTTATGACAGCCGGCAGGAAGCTCCTTTGGGCACATTGATATCCGTGGGAATTCAAACCACCCAACTCGGTGCGATTTTTGGTTACTCCGACGTGGTGGTGCGCACCTACATCGGCGATATCCGCTTTAACCGAGTGGCGGATGCCAAAATCATTGGTAAACTGGTCGAGGTCTACTGGTCCAAGAGCAAAGCTGTGGATTTGGACCTGGAAGCAAAGGAAATCCGCAGCGCTTTGCGAAAAAAATTCGGGAAGGATGGAGAAGTTCCGGATCAAAAAGGGCTGTTGGAAGCAGAGTCGCAGGCTGGGGTCGATATGCCCATCCGGGAAACCAGTTTCTTTGAGTGGTTATTCTCGGACTTCCTCAAGGTTCGCTATGAAGTAGGCGGGACCACCACTTATCGCAAGCACTGGTTCGTGCTGCTCAGGAAATCATTCCTACCGTCGGTGGGCTTGTTGTTGTCCATTATCCTTGTTGTGGCGGTGGTAACCAGGAACTTTACCTTTCTCGACTATGGACTGGCATTGACGCTCGGCGTTCTCTTGTTGATAGCCCTGATTTTTTGGTTGGTGTACATCTATAGTGACTGGCGGAATGACATCTTTCAACTGACCCCCAACCAGGTGATTGACATTGACCGCAAACCGTTCGGGAAGGAATCCCGCCGATCAGCGCCCCTGGATAATATTTTGAGCATAGAATACGAGCGTAGGGGTTTCATACCCATGCTGTTCAACTTTGGCACCGTTTTCATTACCATTGGCAACACGCAGTTGACCTTCAATGATGTTTATCAGCCCTCGCAGGTGCAGCAGGACATTTTCACTCGGATGGGTGCCTTCAATGAGGAAAAACAACAACGTCAGATTGATGAAGAACGCGAGCGGGTGGCACAATGGTTTAGGGTCTATCACGATGAAACCCATCAAGAAGACCCTACAAAAAAATTGAGAACAGAAAAAGACTAAGGTAGAATTCGCATAAAATGAGTAAAGATTTTTGGAGTTATTGTGGCTATTCTTGATATTGTAAAATTCCCCGAGACTTCATTGAGGCTGAAGGCTAAAGCAGTGCAGCAATTTGATAAATCGCTGCAGGTACTTATCGATGATATGTTTGAGACCTTGCGTTCGGCCCCAGGCGTGGGTCTGGCAGCGCCGCAGGTTGGGGAATCGCTCCGGCTGGTGGTCGTGGAATACACCGATGACGAAAACGAGAATGCCAAACCTAAAGCTTATGTGCTGGTCAACCCTGAGATAGTCAAAACTTCTGCTGAAACGGTGACCGATGTGGAAGCCTGCCTGTCTGTGCCAGGGCTGGCTGGCGAGGTGGAGCGCTTTGAGGCTGTCACGGTCAAAGCTAAAAACCGCCACGGCAAGCCCATAAAAATCAACGCGGAAGGCTGGCTGGCGCGCATTTTCCAGCACGAGATTGATCACCTGGACGGCGTCCTGTACGTCGACCGGGCGACCAATGTATTCCAACCCAGCCTGGAAGAGATGGAACAGATTAAGGACTGATGCATCTCACCAGGCTTTCTTTGACCAACTTCAGGATTTTTTCCCGCTTGGATCTGGAACTGCCCAGGCGGATCATTTTACTTTCCGGGTCCAACGCCCAGGGAAAAACCAGCATTCTTGAAGCGGTTGCCTTTCTGGCAAATTTTTCCTCTTTTACCGCCAGTTCCGACCGGCAGTTGATGAATTTCAACTTGCCTTCCGAGCCGACCCTGGTGGGGCGTATTGTGGGGGAGTTTCAACGGGGATTGCGGAATTACACTCTCGAAGTCAGGTTCATTCAGGAATACAATGGCAACCCAACCGCACCCAAATTCCGCAAAGAAGTTTTGATGGATGGGGTAAAAAAGCGGCTGGGAGATTTGTATGGTCAGTTCAACGCAGTTTGCTTTTTACCCCAGATGGCACGGATTATTGAGGGTTCACCTTTCGACCGCCGCCAATACCTGGATGAGATCCTCTCACAGGTGGAAGGTGGTTACGCCCGCCACCTGGCCGACTACACTAAAGCCCTGACACAGCGCAACGCTCTGCTCAAGACTCTGGCGGAGCAGGGGGGCGACGTGCGGCAGTTGGAAGCCTGGGATGAGCTGCTGGCGCGGCATGGTTCTGAAATCATGCGCGCGCGTATCAAAGCGCTGAAAGAATTGGAAACCCTGGCAAAGCCAATTCACCAGCAGCTCACCAACCAGGCGGAAGTCCTGCGATTCATGTACCAGCCCGCCTACGAGCCCCTGCCTTCGCCCAAGGGACAGCTGCAGCTGCCGGTGCAAACGAGCATCGATCGCGCCGGGATCACTGTGGACGAGCTGGAGGAGGGTTTTCGAAAAGCCATCCGCGGGGTATACCGCGAGGATATCAACCGCGGTATGACGACTCTCGGGCCGCACCGGGATGAATTTCGCTTTCTGAGCAACCGGATTGACCTGGGGAATTTCGGCTCGCGCGGGCAGTCCCGCACCGCACTGCTTTCACTAAAATTTGCCGAGGTCAAGTGGATGCGGGAAAAAACGGGCGAGTGGCCGGTCTTGCTGCTGGATGAGATCATGGCGGAACTCGACCCGCAGCGGCGCACAGACCTGTTGAGCGTTTTGAACGAAGTGGAACAAGCCTTGTGCACTTCAACCGATCCCGACATGTTTTCAAAGGATTTTATTGCCAACCATGAGGTCTGGCAGATTCGGGATGGGATGGTTTTCGGAACCTAAACAGCAACACCAGACATCTTAGGAGAGAAGGTCATTACAAGCCATGCAGGCAACGAAACCAAATCAAACTGCGATACGCGTGTGGGTTGAGCGGTTTTTCATTGGAATTGTGCTGTTTCTTAACCTGCAGGCAGCCATCGGTTACATTTTTAACCCGCGTACCTATCTCGGTTCCTTTGAGCTGGAAGGCACACCCGCAACGGCCGCTTTGGCGGGCACAGGGATACTGTTCGCCATGTGGCAGGTGCCCTATTGTTTCGCCGTTGTAAACCCAGTTAAATATAAAACCTCGCTGGTGGAAGCCGTGTTAATGCAGGCGATTGGATTGATTGGTGAGACCTGGTTGAGAACCAGGATTGAACCTGCCCACACAATTTTGCGTGGGAGCCTTCTCCGCTTCATCATTTTTGATGCGGGCGGATTGGTCTTATTGTTGATTGCCTTTTTGTTGGTGCATATCGGGCAATCGAAAACCAAAAGTTTGGAGTGAAACATGTTTAAAGATTTAGTCAAGAAAAGCCGCAGTTATCGCCGTTTTGACGAAAGTGTCAAAATAACCCAGGAGACTCTGGTTGAACTGGTTGAGTTGGCCAGGCTCAGCCCGTGTTCGGCCAATTTGCAGGGGCTCAAGTTTTATCTGGCCAGTGAAAAAACCAAAACAGACCAGATCTTTGCCACCCTCAAATTTGGGGGATATTTGCGGGAATGGGGTGGTCCAAAGGAAGGCGAGCGCCCGGTTGCCTATATTGTCATCATTGGCGATGGTCACATAAAAAGGCAATTTGACCTGGATGCTGGAATCGCCGCTCAAACCATGATGTTGGGAGCGGTCGAAAAGGGGTTTGGGGGGTGCATACTCAGCACCATCAATAGGGATGAGCTTGCCACGATCTTAGAACTGCCAGAATACATGGAAATTATCCTGGTTTTGGCACTAGGAAAACCCTCTGAAAAGGTGGTTATCGAGGAAATGACCGGTAAGGGCGATGTCAAGTACTACCGGGACGCGCAGGATGTCCACCACGTTCCGAAACGACCGCTTAAAGACCTGATCCTCGAGTAGATCAGACGATTAGGCCGGTTATTGGGAAGGATCCCGGACTGGTGGTGTAGTTATGTGCCTGGCCAATTAAATGGTACGTATAACAAGCGCTTAAAACCTTTTGCCGTGTCTCCGGCAGAGAGAAATTTTCAAGCGCAAAGGTGTGAATAGCCGAGATTCTCGCAGCCGACTTAGCAGAATTGTCCCCGAAGAATTCATCATGGACACATTTGGCATGATGAATTCTTGGTAGTTCTGAGTTTAGCCTTCGGAAGAGGGGCGAACGGTGGGGGTGATTGTTCCTGTGGGGGTCGGCGTTATTGTCGGCGTTGATGTATGTGTGCAGGTGGGGGTCGCGGAGTGTTTTGGAGTAGGTGTGGCAGTCCTGATAGGAGTGGTTGTAGGTGTGGCTGTGCGCGTAGGTGTAAAAGTTGACGTAGGTGTTGAGGTGGGAGTGAGCGTGGCTGTCCTGGTCGGGGTCGGCTGAGGGATGCGTATCTGGTAGATCAAATCCGGACCGAATAGCCTCCCATTGGCTGCCTGAATCCTCCAGATACCCTCATAGGTGCCCTGGTAGCCGGGTGCCAACAGGCTCAAGGAAAGTTCCACCGTTGCCCCCGGCTCCACCAGTGCTATGGAAGTCGGAGACGTGCCGCCGAGTAAGTTTCCATTGAGAAATACCAGGCGGTAATCTTCCCAGCGGCAGGACCCGCTGTTTTCAACCTGCCAGGTCTTGATGAACGATGCACCGGGTTCCAGGAGCATGCCGGGCGGAATGGTGACATCCTGCAGCAAGGTGGCAGCCATGGTACAGCTGGATGAAGTCGGCAGCGCTGTCGGGGTTTGCGTTGGGGTGGGGGTTGGGG
>JBAQMM010000171.1:0-3644 GCA_049302815.1 Anaerolineaceae bacterium
AACCGGTGTCCACTCCGGGCGGGATGCTGGCTTCCAGGCGTTTACCGCCTTCAAACTGGAGCATGCGACTGGTGCCGTTGTAGGCTTCTTCGAGGGTGATCTCAACCTCCTGTTGAACATTGTGGGATGAAGAAGCCTGCTGGTTGATTCGGCCCCTGCGCGTGCTTCTGGCGGCACCCTGGCGGTTGCTGGTTTGGGAGCCAGAACCGCCGGTGCCAAAGCTAGAACCAAACAAGGTCTCGAAGAAGTCTGAAAAGCCACCTAACCCACCGAACATCTGGTTGAGTTCATCCTGTGTGACCGTCCGGTAGCCGGTGCCGCCAGCCTGCTGCTGCCAGGGTCCCCAATTAAAGTCTTCAGGTCTGCCGCCGGAAGAGCGGTATTGTTGCCATTGCGAGCCGAACTGGTCATACTTCTGGCGCTTTTCCGGATCGGAAAGTACCTGGTAGGCTTCATTGATTTCTTTGAATTTTTCCTCGGCGCCCGGGTTGTTGGGGTTAACGTCCGGGTGATACTTGCGGGCCAACTTGCGGTAGGCGGATTTGATTTCTGATTCTTTGGCATTCTTTTCCACGCCAAGGGTTTTGTAATAATCTTTATATTCCATAATAATTCCGATTTCCTTCAGTCATCATTTTATAACCCCATAATCATAGCAGGTTTGTGTATGATTCTTGTTAATGCACGGGGTAGGGCTGGCGTTGGGCAGGGATGGGACAGGCTTGGGATGGGCGGTGTGCCTGCAGGCGGGTTAAGCCGGATCATATTGGGGTTGGGCGTAAGGACCGCGGGCGTGATCTGGCAGCAACCGGGCAATTTGGCTCATGATCTCCCACCCGGCAGTCCTGACATCATCACGGCTGGGGATGACCGTGCTATCCCCTTTGGAAAGCGGACCAAAAGCCTGCCCGATGCGCGTCAGGACGCGAGCCCGGCGTCTCTTGCGGGTGAGGGTGCCGAACAGGTTCCAGTCATCCTCGCTGTATGTGGCAATCGGGATGATGGGAACGCCGGCGCGGAGCGCCAGGTAAGAAACCCCGGGCAAAGGTATCCCAAGGGGCAGTTTGTGCACATGCCCTTCAGGAAAGATGGCGAGTATACCGCCCTGAGCGAGGACTACTTCAGAAGCGCGCATGGATTCCAGGTTGGCAGTGCCCTGCAGGATTGTCAGAGTGCCCCAGATGCGCGGGAGAAACTTGACGAAGGCTGGCGCCATGGGCATTTCAGCATCCCCGATGAATTCCAGTGGGTAGGGGGTGCTGTGGATCGGTCCAATGGTATCCAAAAAATGAAAATGATTGCCAACAATGAGGAGAGGACCCTGCTTGGGCAGATTCTCTTTTCCTTCAATCTGGTAGTCCGTCAGCAGGCTGGCAACCAGACCAATCGTTCCCTGCATCAAAGTCCTGATGAAACGGCGGCGGGGGTACGGGTATTTTTTAAAGTATTCGCTTCTTGCTTTACTGCGGGTCATAACCACTCCAGGTTATTGGTCTGGATAGTATTTTACTCAATTTCCGCCGACCTGAACATGCAGACCTGATCAGCCAGGCGGGATAGGTCTCTGTTCATTCAGGCGGGAAGAGACGACGCCCTTTGTGTCACAAGCGCGGTGCAGGTTGGGACGATGCGTTCAGAGTTGGGCACACGCGGACACATCGGTTACATTGATATCGAACCCTCTTTGGGGGGAAGTAAGCCGGCTTCCGGTATAATTATCGGATTCTGGAAACCAGGAATGAGAGAAAATGATGAGCGGGACTGATCAAGAGAACGTCGGACTGCCGACCCCGTCCGAACATTGGCAGCGCAACTACGCCCCCATGTGGGTGGGGCAGGCTGTCTCTATGTTGGGTAGCGGGTTGGTTCAATTTGCGCTGGTCTGGTACCTGACCGAACAAACCGGTTCTGCTACCATATTGGCGATGGCCACCTTTGTCGCCCTGATTCCGAGGGTTATCCTGGGGCCGTTCGCCGGCGCACTGGTAGACCGTTTGAATCGCAAAATGATCATGATTGTATCTGACCTGGCAGTTGCCCTGGCAACGGTGGGGTTGGTGATTTTGTTTGCACTCGGAATTACTCAGACTTGGCATATTTACTTAGCTATGTTCATCCGATCCTTGTGTGGAGCTTTTCAGTATCCGGCTATGGAAGCTTCCACAACCCTAATGGTGCCGGCTGACAAATATGCAAAACTGGGTGGGATCAATCAGGCTTTAAACGGCAGCATCAATATTGTTTCACCACCCCTGGGAGCGCTATTTATCTCTATCATGCCAATGCAGTCGGTATTGGCGATTGACCTGATCACAGCCGCACTGGCGATTGCTTTGTTAGTTTTCTTTGTCAAAGTCCCTCAACCAGTTCTTTCTGACGGCAACGTCTCTGTAACACCAAAACGAGTCTGGTTGGATGTGCACGAAGGACTAAAGTACGCCGTCAGCTGGCCGGGGATGATCAAACTGCTACTTACAGCAACCCTGCTGAACATGTTGTTTTCCCCAGCCTTTTCGCTGATGCCCCTGCTGGTGACCCAGCACTTTGGCAAGGGAGCCGGTGACTTAGCTTGGTTGGAATCCGCCCTGGGTATTGGAATAGTCGTGGGCGGTTTAATCCTTGGTACCTGGGGTGGGTTTAAGCGAAAAGTAGCTACCACCCTGATGGGTCTGATCGGAATGGGGGTGGGGACAATCGTTATCGGTATTGTGCCTGCTTCGGGTTACGGCGTCTCTATTGGCATGATGGGTTTGATCGGCATGATGAATGCCCTGGCGAATGGACCATTGGGGGCGTTACTGCAGACAAAAATTCCGCCAGAAAAACAAGGTAGGATTTTTACTGTGGTTGAAAGCCTGACCAGTGCAGCCTCGCCGCTAGGAATGCTTTTGGCGGCACCGGTGGCTGAGCGATTAGGCATCCAAGCCTGGTACTTGGTGGCGGGGGTGATTTGCCTGGTGATGGGGGTGGCAGGTTTCTTCATGAAGGATGTTTACACCCTGGATGACCAGGCACCGGGTGGCGCGCTGCTGCCCAAGGAAGAACTCGAGGAGGCTGCTTCAATAAGGGCAGAATAGAAATTGGCGCGGGGCGGAGAGGGACAGCGTGCTATCGGCAGAATGCTTGGTGGGGGATATGGATACAGGCACATCAAGCTGTTTGGAGGTCTTTAGTTAAAGCCTGCCCGCTTTGCCACTAGGCAGCAGCGCAATAGAACCACTGGTTTAAACTCGAGGCAACGGGGGGACTCACAGGGCTAATTACCCTGTAAACCGGCTCACATTCTGAGCGCGACTTCGACGAAAGCTGTTTTTTGGGGGACCCGCCAATCGCCAGCCAGACCGAGGGGTCTATCCTGCGTAAGTTAAGGGTTTTTCCATGGAACCGATCGGACAAGCCTGACGCGGACGACTTGAACATCGATCCTGTTTCAAGGGCGCTTCAACCCATCTTAGTGTGTCAGGAATGCCAGGAACAAATTTGCGAAGCGCCCTCGTGAGACTGAAGATTTCAGGATATTACTGGGTTAAGAGCGGGGGCTGTATCTGCCAGGTAGGCTGCCAGGTCTGCTGTGCCAGGGAGCACTTTTTGTGTGCCGGCCAAGCGCAGTTCTCGCTCCGTGCCAAAGCCGCACAGAACGGAAA
>JBAQMM010000172.1:0-8733 GCA_049302815.1 Anaerolineaceae bacterium
GCCTTGGAAGGCTCCCGCATAGCTCAGAAGGTTTTACCTTTCGGAATGAACACAAACTGGTTTGCGTTCATTCCGAAAGGCAAATTGAAGTGAGAGGTAAAGTATGACCAACTACATAATTCGCCGATTGCTGATGGTTCCAATATTGCTGATTGGAGTCACCTTAATTATTTTTGGGATGCTCCAGCTATTGGGACCGGTTGAACGATCGGCTCTATATGTCAAGGATTTTCCCAAAAACGACAAGCAAATTGAAGGCGTCATAAAGAAGTACGGTCTAGATGACCCCTTCTTCACCCAGTACTGGCGCTGGCTGACCGGCGTAAAGGATCCAGTCACAGGGGAACGTGAAGGTGGCATAATTTACGGTGATTTTGGTTATTCCCGTACCGCTTCTCAGCCTGTCATTGATATTGTCAGGGAACGTTTCCCCAATACGGTCGACCTGGCACTCTGGACAGTCTATCCCATGCTCTCAGTTGGCATTTGGCTTGGGGTGAAAGCTGCGGTGAATCAAAACAAATTTATCGACCAGGCAGCTCGCGTCTATAGTATTATCGGTACTTCCTTTCCGACATTTGTATTTGGCTTGTTATTATTGATGCTTCTTTATGCCAAAGCGGGTTGGTTTATGCCTGGAAAGATGTCGGATTGGGTCAGCACTTTAATCTACTCCGGTCAACTTAAGCAATACACGCATTTGTTGTCCATTGATGCCCTTTTGAATTTACGTTTTGACGTCTTCTGGGATGCAATGCGCCATATGATCATGCCGATCATTACCCTCTCCTACATTAACTGGGCTACCTTTGTGCGGGTTACACGATCCTCAATGCTCGAAACACTGCGGCAGGATTATGTTGTTACTGCCCGCGCTAAGGGATTAAAGGAAAATGATGTGATCAACCATCACGCCAGACCAAATGCCATGTTACCCGTGGTTACCATGGCCGGTTCGAGTATTGTCGGTCTCCTGGGTGGTGTGGTGATCACCGAAACCGTATTTAACTACCCCGGAATCGGAAAAGCAGCCGCGGATGCAGCCTCACAATTGGACGTAGTGACTGTATTGGGACTGGCTATTTTTACAGGGACTATCCTGATCATCTCCAACCTGATAGTTGATATCATTTACGCATTTATTGACCCGCGCGTACGTCTGGCTTAAGGAGTATTCATGACTGAAAATAACTCAACCCCAACCGGGGACAACAGGCTGCTTGCCGAAGCGCATTCTGATCGAAAAATCGGCTGGTGGGAAAAAACTCTGGGGCCAGATAATTATCGAATCATTAAGGGTTTGTTTAAGACCCCGGCATCCGTTATTGGGTTCATCCTCATCTTGTTTTTTGTTCTGATTGCAATCTTTGCCCCTGTAATTGCGCCTCCAGTCAATAATGATCCGTATAAAATTCCGCGAGATGGATTTGTTGGCGAGCCAAAGGCTCCAGGATCGCCTTGGAAAAAAAATGTACCTGAAATCCCCTTCTGGTACAAGGCAGTCACGGGGAACGATGAATGGGTCCATCTGATGGGCACCGCCCAGGGTCAATATGACATATTCTATGGAATCGTGTGGGGCACCCGAACTGCTTTCAAGACCGGTATCATTGTTGTAGTCTCCACAGTATTGATTGGCGTCATTCTTGGTTCAGTTGCCGCTTATTATGGAGGGTGGGTGGATAACCTGATCATGAGGATTACGGATATCTTCATGACTCTGCCGTATATCATGATGGCATTGATTTTTTCAGCGGTTCTGACGCCGCTCTTGGGCAGGAGCCTGCTTCCGCCGTTGATTGCCATGATCTCTTTTGGCTGGATGGGGTATGCCCGCGTTATCCGTTCAGACATCCTCTCCATCAAGGAACGGGATTTTGTGTTGGCTGCCCATGCTTCTGGTGTTAAAAATGGACGAATTTTGTTCAAGCACATTCTCCCCAATGCCATTTTTCCAACCATGGTCTTGGCTTCCCTGGGAATTGGTGATGTGGTGCTTAGTTTTGCTGCCCTTTCTTTCCTGGGCATTGGCACCGAGGTTGGTTACGCTGACTGGGGGCAACTCCTGAGCTTTGCCCGCAACTGGATCACCAGCCTGGATCAGTACTGGTACATCGTGGTCTACCCTGGTCTGACCCTGACCTTCTTCGTGATGGGTTGGAACCTGATCGGCGATGCCATGCGGGATGTTCTCGATCCCCGCATGCGCGGTAAGGGCTGAGCCTATCTCCTTTTTTGATGTTTACCAATCCCTGGGGAAATTCCCCGGGGATTTTTTCTGCCTGAGTGAACTACGCAATACAGGAGTTCGGCTTCCTTGGGTTGCTAAAGCGGGGAAAGTCGTCAGCCAGCCTGTTGCTTTTTCCCTGATCTATGCCCTTACGGTTTATAATCATGCCTAACTATGATCCGCTCAGAAAAACCAGTCCAGGGGCAATCCACCAACAACATCCTCGGGATGAATCTTGATGGTGAGAGAATTCTTTTGGTTTATGGCAGCATGGCAGGCATGGTCTATGAGCGCCTGAGCGTTCCAACCCCCAACCAGGAAAGTTTCGCTGCCATCCTTGAATTAATCATGCTCCAGGCTGATCGCCTGCTCACGCTGACCCAGGCACAACATTTGCCTGTGCCGGACCGTGTGTCAGTGGCAATCTCCGGCAACCTTGACAGCGAAACCGGAATCGTGGGATCCGCACCGGATTTCCCCCAGTGGAAGTTGGAACCGGTACGCTCACAGCTTTCCTTGCGCTTCAATCTGCCCGTTTATATCGAACAAAAAGCCAACGCAGGAGCCCTGGCGGAATATTACCTGGGCGCGGCACAAAAGCTGCGCAACCTGGTGTTTATCAGCATGGCACCCACTGTTCGCGTCGGGGTGCTCACCGAAGGAAAACTGTATCGGAATTCCGGCGGTTCTGCCGGGCAGATAGGTAATATTATGCTTACTCCCGATGGCCCGGCCGGTTTTGGCAGGCCTGGTTCGCTCACCGGTTATGCCAGCGCTCGTGGTTTGCTCGAGCTTGCCCGCCTGCGCCATCCTAATCATTGGGAAGCGGATACCGACCTCTTCCAATTGATAGAAGCTGCCCAGGCTGGCGACCCTTACGCGCAAGAGGTCTTCGAAGAAGCCGGTCGGCAGTTGGGCAAGGGGCTATCCAGCCTCACCCTCCTCCTACGACCTGAGATGATCATCATTGGCTACCCCGGCTGCCTTGCGGATGAATACCTGCTCGCTCCCGCCAGGGCGGCTCTGGCCCAGACGACCAGCCTGGATGAAGCGCAGCTGCCAAAACTGATGCCCTCCCAATTATGCATCCGTCTGCCTGAACTTGAAGCGCTTGCCCCCGCCATCCACCACGCCCGCACACGCCCGTAAAGTTTGCCGGTCTGGCGATAAAAAATCTGCCCGGGTAACAGGCGGATTTTAGAATACGCTCCATTAAAACCTATCAGACCTGTCCGCTCGCATTTTCTAAGCTTTCTGGGACCTTTTTCTTGGCGGCTTTTTTCTGTTCCTTCTCAAGTTTTTTGGCTTCCTTTTCCAGCCTTCGTTCCAGGCGCTTTCCATCCAGCAGTGCCAGCCGGTAACTTACCCGAACCGTCTCATAGACATAATATCCAAATAACGCCACTGCCATCACCGCGATTACGATCGTTCCAATGGTTTGCTCCTCGGCAATTCCAGGTACCTTGACGGAAGAAACGCCGGTAAAGAACAGTACCACGTTTAAGATGATAGCCATTATTCGGATCTCGGTTGGACCAATTTTAATAGTGGTCATCTCAAACACGCCGGTTACATGCGTCTTAAGATAAACCACGATCATGGAGAGCAGGTAACCGATGGCGCCAAAGGCGGCCACATCCAACCTGGAAATTTTTGCAAATCCAATACCGAGGAACATGGCGACGGCGGTATACCCATCCACGGAATGATCCACAAAATAACCATACCGCGGTCTCTCCTTGTGACGATACCGTGCCAGCGTACCATCCAAGCTGTCTCCGAACCAATTCAGGAAAAACCCTAAAGACGCCACCAGCATCCATGGGTTATGCCGGATATCCCCTCTTCCGACCATAATGTAGCTGACCAGGGTCAATGTGGAAGCCAGTATCCCGATCACTGTCATTGTATCCGGGGTCACCCAGGCCGGCATGTGACTTGCCAGCCACTGAAGCGTCGGACGCTCCAGAGGTCCGAGCAAAATATCATTCTTTCTTTCCATCTTTCCGTCTTTATCTTTCATGGGAACCTCTCATTTTTTCAATGGTTGGGAGAACCTTAGGCCAAACTGGGTAAAACATTGCCCACTGTCCTGGTTCTGCGCGAATAAATTTCTCAGCCTCTGCCAGTGCCTTTTCTGCGTTCAAGACAATCTCGTCGTGCAGATTGTCCCCGCGCTCGAACTGAATCGGCTCTGAGCAATCATAATAAAAGGTGTGATCAGGTAGAATTGTACCGCAGGCAACCCTTACCGGGGTGCCGGTATCAAGTGCCATGCGCACATAGAAGGTCGGCAAACTGGCTGGTCTGCCAAAAAAACCGGGTTGGTACTTGTTGTCATCCTGGTCTTCCAAGGGTCGGTCAAGCCCGGTCACCAAGCAGTACCCGTCTTTCAAAGCCTGCTTGGCTTGGCGATATGCGCTGAATGTGATCGGGGCAATTTTCATGCCGGCTGCTTCCCGTAGCTCATTTTGTGCTTTGTAGGCATTATTAGGATTGGGGTAACTCAACACAAATGGATGCAAGCCCAATTTAGCCAGCATCATCCCGAAAAGATCAAAATTGCCGATGTGGGGACCCAGTAGGATTTGGGATTGCTTTTTCTCCAAATAGTCGTTGAGCAACTCTTTAATCCTGGGCGATAATACGATCAACTGACGGCATTCTTCAATATGTTGGTAATAATAAAAGTATTCAAACAGGGACTCCACAATGTTCTGAAGTACAACCCTTGAACGCGTGTCAAGCTCTGCCGGATCGAGCTTTTCCCCCGAAACAACCCACTGGTTAGCTTTGATGGCCCGCATCATATTCTTTTGGGTCCTTGCCATCACCCTCGCAACAAAAGAGGCTACTTTACGACCGGTTGGCAGCGATAAAGTTTTACCCAACCACATACCGAGCTGGACCGCGCCTTCATCCTGAAAAAAAGTTTTGACACTCATATGGTCTGATCAACTTTGATTGTAACCGATTGTTTTGATTTGGTTACCATGTAGTTAACAAAACTTTCCAATAATCACCGCCCCTTAGGCGGTTTGAATTCTGTTGTTGGATTTGACCTGTTTTATTACTGCAGCCAGGACGTAAGCCATGCCGGCGACCAGGATGATCACCGCGCCCGAGGGCAGGTTGAGTGTGTACGAAAGCAACAATCCCGCCACACAAAAAACCATGCTTAAGACAACCGAAAGAATCATGATGCCGCGCATATCCTTCAGAAACAGATTGGCAATGGCGGGTGGAATGGTCAGCAGAGCGATCACCATGATCAACCCCACCACCCGCATGGAAATGACCACCGTCAACCCGATCAGGGTGACCATCGCCAGATAAAGCAGCCCAACCGGGAGGTTGCGGACGGTGGAAAAGGTCTCGTCGAAGGAAATCGAAAGCAAAAGTCGGTAAAACACTGCCACAAAAACCAGCACCAGCACGGCAATCGCCAGCATCAGCCAAAGATCCCTGGTGGAAACCGCCAGGATGCTCCCGAACAGGTAACTCATCAGGTCGGCTTTGTATCCCGGGCTGAGGCTGACAAAAATGATCCCGATCGCCATGCCGATGGACCACATCACGCCGATAACAGTATCCGAACGTTGGCGCGCGCGCCGGTGCACCAAACCCATGGCAAGGGAAGAAATTAAACTGAAACCGATCGCGCCCAATACCGGGTCAATGCCGGCATAATAGGCAATCCCCACGCCGCCATATGCCGCATGAGCGATGCCCCCACTGATGAAGACGATCCGGTTAAGCACCACCAGCGTCCCGACGATCCCGCAAGCAACACTCACCAAAACGCCTGCCAGCAGGGCATTGCGCATAAATTCATATGAAAACAGACCCGTTAAATAATCAATCATGCTTTGCCATCCTGGTCGTCATGGTCGGAAAGAACCCGGTGCGGCAGCCCGTGGGCAATCAAATCCACCGGGCATTCGTACCCGACCTCCAGCATTTCCGGGTTGATGTTCTTTTCGTGATGATAAATCAGGCGCCGGTTGATGCAGCCTATGGTTTTCACGTAAGCTGAGACGGCGGTCATATCATGGGAGATGAGCAGGATGGAAATCCGATCGTTCAACTGCCCGAGCAGTTCGTAAAGCAGCGTGCTGGCCTGAGGGTCCACACTGGCAGTTGGCTCATCCAGCAGCAGGATTTCCGGCTCTGCTGCCAGGGCGCGGGCGATATACACCCGCTGGCGTTGCCCACCAGAAAGCTCATTCATGGACCGTTTGCGCTGGTCAAACATGCCAGTCTGGCTCAATGACCTCTCGATCACCTGTTTGTCCTGCGCGCTTAAACGAAGACTGCCAAAGCCTGGTTTCAACCTGCCCATGCTGACCACATCCCAAACGTTGATCGGGAAAGCCTTATCCTCAATTTGCAACTGCGGGACGTAACCAACGAAGCGTCGCCCTGCTTGAGGGGTTTCACCCATGACGGTCACGGCGCCCTGGCGGGGTATGACCAGACCTAAAATGACCTTGATCAGGGTGGTTTTTCCGCCGCCGTTCGGGCCAATCAGTCCAACATAATCACCCCGGTATAGGGTGAAATTAACATCCTCCAGGACGGTATCGGACTCATAGCTGGCCCATACCCCCTGCAAAGAAATGACGACTTCGCGTGTATTATCTTCCAAAATTCCTCACTATTTCAACGCTTCCGCCATTTTTGCCGCGATGAAGCGCATATTGGCAGGCCAATCCTGCGCCATGGGATCCAACTCCACCACCGCAGCCACCCCGATCTGGTCTGCAATGGAGCGGGCTAACTTCTGGTTGACCCCTTTTTGGACGAACAGACAGCTGACCTTATAGGTTTCCGCCAGGTCGAGTAGTTTTGCCAGTTCTTCCGGTCCGGGCTCCTGCCCGGCAGTCTCCACAGCCAGCATTTTCAGTCCGTACTCTTCCGCGAAATACCCCCAGGCTGGATGGATGACCATGAAGTGATCGCGGGTCCGGTTCTGCAGAAGTGCGCGAACGTCGGCATCCACCTGGTCAACTTCTTTTAACCATTCCTCCAGGTTAAGCTGATAGGCGGCGGAATTGGCCGGGTCAAGCGCAATCAGGGCATCCGCCATATTTTGGGAAATCTGTTTGACTATACGGGGAGAGAACCAGATGTGCGGATCCAGCTCACCCGCGTTCGCTCCACCCTCAGTCAACTCTCCGTTCTGATCGGTCGCGATCGGGATGCGCTCGACACCGGCAGCGGAATCCACCACCTGCATATCCGAATTGGCAGAACTGAAGCGCGGCATCCAAGCCGATTCAAACTCCACCCCAATCGTAAAGTACAGGTCGGAATGGGTTAGCGCGCGCATCTGGTCGGAAGTGGGCTCGTAGGTGTGCGGGTCATCGCCCGTGCCCACCAAAGCCTGCACATCCACCAGGTCGCCAGCGATTTTTTGCACAAAGTAGGTCTGCGGCAGGATGCTTACCGTCACGGTCAGCCTGCCTGGCTGGGAGGTTGGAGAGGGGCTGGCACAGGCAGCCAGGACCAGCGCGAGGCTGATAACCACTAAGATGGTTTTTTTCATTTCACCTGCTCCTGTGAAACGAGCGCCTGGCATTCCGGGCAGAGACCATACAACTGCAGCAGGTGGCCGTTTACCTGGAAGTTGGTCTCGCCTTCAACGCGTTGGATCAGTTCCGTCAGATCTTCCGAGCCGCTAAACTCGATGGCTTTATGACAGCCCTGACACAGGATGTGATGGTGATGCCCGCCTGTGGCATTCATGTACCCTGAGCCGCCATCGGGTTGATACACGATCGTGACCAGGCCAAGGCTGCCCAGAAGCTCGAGCGTGCGGTAAACGCTGACCAGCCCCAGCCGGTAGCCCTGCGAAGTAAGCATGCGGTAAATTGCCAGTGGAGAGAGCGGCGTATCGGCGCTTTCCAATAGCTGCATGACGCATTTGCGCGGCTCTGAGAGTCGGTAGCCGGCTTGTGAGAGGATGGTTTGCCCGTTCATAGTTCTTAATTGAAAAGTTTTTTCAATAGGCAAATATTGTAGCAGATGAGAGTGAGGATGTCAATAAGATCTACAAGCAAATCTCAATATGGAAAAGCTCTTTGGGAATTCTGGCAACATTATCTCAATATTCCTGTCTCTTTCGTTCAGACGAAGCGTGTTTCAAGCGGTTTAGCCCGTTTATATGAAATATGCCTTGTCAGTGGCTGCTTGATTTACGAGAACCACTGTAGATGGATTTTGACAAATTCATATTGAGAATCGCTGGCAACTTGATGATTAACCCTTTCGAGTCTTAAACTGGGGTTAGCTACCCCACCTGCATGGAATAACACCTTATCCCACTCTTATACAGGGCAATTGCATCTAAATTCCTTTTTGCGAAAAAACGACGCCTTTGATCATTTTGAGTTGGCAATGTGTGCATTTGTTGGTTCTTTATGTGTCTAATTGCCTATGAAAACAGTTTTTATGATCGCGATGGCTGTCACATGTGGCTCACTTGCTGATAAAGTTTGAGT
>JBAQMM010000173.1:0-2204 GCA_049302815.1 Anaerolineaceae bacterium
GCCAAGCCGCGAGCAGCACTTCAATTCCGACCGAGACCCTGACTGCCACGCCCTCTTCCACCGCAACGCCAGTCCTGGCGCGCGTCGATTCTCCCACGGGAGTGGTAGTACGGGCAGAACCGGACCCCAATTCGCAGATTGTTACCTACATTAACGATGGCGTGGAGATCCAAATGTTGGGTGAGCAGGTGTTGGCAGATAACCTGGCATGGGAAAAAGTGATCGCGCCGGATGGTTCGACAGGCTGGATCGTCGGCAGGTATCTTCTGACAGCCACTCCCGCCGACTAAACTCGGGTTCTATTCGACTATCACTTCCAGATTTTCACGAGGAATGCGGATAATCTGCTCATCTTGGCGTTTTACCACCACCGAGCGCATGACCAAGCCGCTTGAGAACATTTCCGCTTCAGCAGGCAACTCAATCACTATCCCCACGCTACCGGTATAGGGTTTGCCAAGCAATCGGACTTTTGTCCCAACGCTCAGTTGGTCTTCCGCCGTGAACAAGCCATAAGAAGTGTCAACCTCTCCTGGCATGATTACCTCTGGTTTTACGCCCGCTATTGCGTCTGGCATGGAAGCATTGAGATAGACGGTTTTGCCTGCCATTTTTTCAAGCAGGGCACTACTGTAGGAGTCCACTGGAAAATCACCAAAACCAACCAGGCACATCACCGGGATCGGCAGCTTCTCCAACGTGGGCAGCAGTTCCGGATCGACTGAGCCAAACACCAACCCGGCGGGCTTCCTGCCCAGCAGCCGATTAAGTTGCCCAGGCTTGGCACAAGCCCCCGCCACAACGATGAGACCTTCCGGCAATCCATTAATCTGATCAGGAGTGAGATCCTCCCCCAGCGGCAAAATCTGGAACAACTCACCAAACCCATTCAAGCCGTTTCCCCACACGCCCTGTAACAAAGTTCCATGGGTTGCGACCACCGCCCCCCGCTCCGGGACCAATTCAACCACAAGGCCTGGGAAGGTTGCCAACACCCGTTCCTTTTTCTCACCTAATGCCAGGGTGATTTTTCCATCCCGGATTGAAACGATCATGCCATCCTGGGACGCGCGGAAGATGCGGGAGAATAACCCGGGTTTTTGGGCAATTACGTCACCGGCTTTAACTGGTTCCCCCACCAGCCTTTCAATGTACCTGTCCAAATGTTTGGGGTTGATCTTGAAGCTGTTCACCACGTCGAAAACCTGGTAGTGTTCAGGCATCTTTATTTCCGCGATGCAGTCACCCGCTGCCACATCCTGCCCGGTTCGCACCATCACAGTGCCGGTATAGGGCAGGGTGAAAGTGTGCAGGATTTGCTGGTTGGTTTTAATGCGAAGCTTATCCACGCCCACCTCAACCGCCCAGTTCCCACAGCCAGTTGTATATCACTTCGCTGCGCAGCGTTTTGTCATCGGGCAATTCCAATGGTCTCCCCCGGGCGTCGATCACCACGCCAACATCCGACCCAGCCACCGTGACCCAACCCCCCAATCCGGGCAAGCCCATGCCGACGTTGCTCTCATCTTCAGGAGAAAGATAAATACGGGTCCGTTGCTCTGGCCGGACTTCGATCCGTTTTAGTTCACTTTTAAGCACCTGATAGTGGTCACGAGGCGCCTCTCCCTGGTCCACCTCGATGGACAGCACCTTTTTCCCGGTCCGCTCCAGGCTGTCCACGCAGATGCAGGTTCCCAGGTTCTGGAAGATACCCGCATCAATCAGTTGGACTGCAACCATGGGCTCAAACTCTGCTAGGGTCCCCAATCCAGCCATGACCTGATTGCGGTCCAGGGCAAAAGTGGTGATACCATGCGGTCGCAAGCCATCCAGAGCCATCAGCAGGGATTGGTGCAAGGCTGGGACGCGAATAAGGCTCTCACCAGAGAGAAGCACCGGTTCATAAGGATTTAACAGACCCAATTCAGCATCGTAGGCAAAATCAGGATATAGATCCAAGGTGAACTGCAGCGCGTACTGCAATCTCACCCTTGTCCAGGCGTGTTCAATTGCCAGGTCCTCCAGGGTGGTTGGCAGGAAAGCCGGATGCAGCTTCTTGTTATGCATGTAGATTGCGGCTGTTTCAGCATCGATCGGCTGCGAGGAAAATCGGCAGGTAGCCCGTCCGATATCCGTGGAAATAGGCGCGTGGCTGATCGTCCCGATAAACTCGTCGCCGCGGGCTGCCATCAGCGTGGTGGACC
>JBAQMM010000174.1:0-1764 GCA_049302815.1 Anaerolineaceae bacterium
AGACCGCCCTTGCTGGCGGCGTAGGCGGCAATGTTGGCAGAGGTGGCGATGGCATGGACAGAGGAAACGTTCACAATCGCGCCGCCACCTTCCGATTTGAGCAGGGAGTGCCCCAATTTGGCGCCCAGAAAAACCGAACGCAGATTGGAAGCCATCACCAGGTCCCATTCTTCGGCAGTGGTCTCCACCAGGGGTTTGGCAACCTGGTAGCCGGCGTTGTTTACCACGGCATCCAGGGTGGGCACAAAAGCGGAAGCCTTTTGGTAAATCATCTCCAGGTTGGCGGGGACGGAAATATCTGCCTGGATGAAAAGCCCATCAGCGGGGAATTCCGGGTAGATTTCCTGGCGATCCACGCCGATGATGATCCAGCCTTTCTCTGAAAATAGCTGAACAGTTGCCCGACCAACCCCTCCGGCGGCACCGGTGATCAAAACGGTAGGTTTTCTTTCCTCAGACATGCTTTCCTTTCTCTTTCACAAGGTTAATCGATACATCCTTGCGGACAGTCAGGCTTTATTCTCCAGCGCCTTGAGGCTGGCGATATCTCCCACCGGGATGTTCAAGCCAAGCAGCAGGTTTCGCAGGGAATTCCAGTGGACGCGCTCCCAAAAGTAGGGGCCGGAGTTGGTATTGTGCGGCGCGAGCATGACGTTATCCATGGCAAGCAGGGGGCTATCTTTGGGCAGGGGTTCCACCTCAAATACATCCAGGGCGGCGCCACGCAGGATGCCCTGCTGGAGCGCGCTGACCAGGGCGGGTTCATCCACCACCGATCCGCGGGAAGTATTGATCAAAACGGCGCCGGGCTTGCAGCAGGCAAAGGTCTGCCCGTTCATCAGGTGGTAGGAGGTGGGGTTGAGCGAGCAGTTGAGGCTCACAAAATCCGATCGGCGGAGCAAATCCCGCAGGGAGGTCATTTCCACACCCTGCTCCAGCAAAAAGTCCGGGGCAATATCCACAATGTCATTGCCCAGCAGTTTCATGCCAAAAGCGCGGGCGCGCCTGAGGACGGCTTTGCCGACATTGCCGACGCCGACCACGCCCAGGGTACATTCGCTGAGGGTAATACCCGGGATCTTCTTCCACTCGCCGGCTTTCATGGCATCATCCATCCAGGGCTGCCTGCGGGCAAAATTGAGCATATAGCCCAAAACACTCTCCGCCACAGGCACGGTGAAGGCGTTGGGAGTATTCAGCACAGCAATGCCCCAGTGGGTGGCAGCATTCTGGTCGATCGAGTCAATGCCGGTGCCCCATTTGGCGATAACCTTCAGCCGCGGCTGACAGGCTTCAATGGCTCGGGCGGTGAAACGGTCATCACCGCAGATGATCCCATCAAACTGACCGGCATATTGGAGCAGTTCCAGTTCAGACAGGCGTTCGTTGACTTGCGGAACAACCACTTCGAGACCAAACTGCTGCATGATCGGTTTGAAGCGATCCATGAAAGGCTGCATATAGGGGGCGGAAACGAATACGGTGGTCATAAAACCTCTTTGAATAGTCGGGAATGGGCTAAATGCTTTTCAGGCGCTCTTTGAGCAAAACTTCGGCTACGGTAAAATCCAGTTCCTCGTCAATATCCCAGGCTTCCTCTGGCGGAATCTCGAACAGCAGCGGGCGTTCACCCAGGCGGTTGCGCCGGCTTGCCAGTGTTTCACGGGTAAACAGATACAGGCAAGAGTTCTCTTCATAGACCGGCGGCAGGTCTTGAGTGCGCAGCAGGACGGCCGGGTTGTGATTGATAGCGCGGCCCAATTC
>JBAQMM010000175.1:0-6136 GCA_049302815.1 Anaerolineaceae bacterium
TGTCGGATTTGCGCGCCATCATCACCGCTGCCACCGAAAGGCGCCGGCTCTACCGCCAACGCACCATCCTGTTCGTGGATGAAGTGCACCGCTGGAACAAAGCCCAGCAGGACGCGCTGCTCCCCCATGTGGAAACCGGCCTGCTCACCCTGATCGGCGCCACTACCCAAAACCCCTACTTTGATGTCATCAAAGCCCTGGTCAGCCGCTCGCGCATCTTTGAGCTTAAACCCCTGACCGAGGAGAACATTCTTACCCTGCTGAGGCGCGCTTTGGCTGACCCGATCCAGGGATATGGCAGTCGCAATATCCTGGCGGATGAAGAAGCCCTGCGGCACCTGGCACAGATCTCCAGTGGGGATGCCCGCAACGCTCTGAATGCTCTGGAACTGGCAGCCGAGACCACTCCGATAGTGGAGGGTATGGTTCACATCACGCTTGAGGTGGCTCAGGATTCCATCCAGAAAAGGGCGGTGCTGTACGACAAAACCGATGACACCCATTATGATACTATCTCAGCTTTCATTAAATCCGTGCGCGGCTCGGATCCGGACGCGGCGCTGTACTGGCTGGCAAAGATGCTGCACGCCGGGGAAGACCCGCGTTTCATCCTGCGGCGCCTGATCGTGCTGGCGGGCGAGGATATTGGGCTGGCAGATCCGCAGGGGATCGTGGTCGCCAACGCCGCCGCCCAGGCTTTTGAATACATTGGCATGCCCGAAGGGGTCTACCCAATTGCGGAAGCCACCCTCTACCTGGCGACCGCGCCCAAATCCAACTCGGCCGGGGCGTACTTCCGGGCTTTGGAAAAAATTGAGAATGAAGGCGCCGGACCTGTGCCGGTGCACCTGATGGATTCCAGCCGGGACGCCAAGGGCTTTGGACACGGGCAGGGCTACGACTATCCCCATAATCATGAAGGGCATTGGACGCCGCAGCAGTACCTGCCGGATGGGTTGGTGGGAACTCATTTTTACCAGCCTTCGGATCAGGGCTATGAAGCCCAGGTGGCAGAGCGCGTGCGCAAGTGGCGCGAGGCGCAGGAAAAAACGCTGGGGGAAAAGAACAAAGGAACTAACGGAGAAGTTTAGGCAGGTAATCTATTTTGGCTGACTCAGTATATTTATCAACTACAGTGTGGCTAAGCGGGCCAAGGACTTCTCTTTAAAAAGCTCAATAGTGCTCGAATAACCGAGATATGTGCAACTTTCGGATGGGGAACCCCGCTCAAGTAATGAAAAAAATGAAACCTATATAATTTCTTGAATATCTGAGTAAAGCTTTGGAAGCAAATTCTGACGTAATCTAAACTTTGTGCCGTGATTATGATGTGTGCGAGCGTCAAAGTCCACAAAGATATCTCCGTCAAGAATCGCTTGAGTAAGGTTTTCTATTCTGAAACCTCGTAATATATAAATCCGGTTGTAATGAAAAAACTCAATGCCATTTTGCCATAATACTTCTGCTTGAACGTAAAATGTATTTAGTAATTTAGTTCCAGCTTTATGATATAAATCATCAAATCCCCAGTATGGTTGAGGATTTAATTCATCTAGACCAATCTTTTCATCTACCATTTCCACCCATTCTTTATGTTTCATGCCAACTTTGTTGTAATCAAAGGAAACTACGACTTTGCGACTAAAATCATCTATTTTAACAATAAACCCTCTATCACTATGAGCAAGACCACTTATCGTCTGCCTGAAACTCATTTCAGTCAATGGATACGTAATACCAGCTGACTCATGTCTCCACCCATAGTTGGGTAGTAATATTTTAGGGACGATTCTTAGTGCTCTTGGAGAAGGCTCCATGTGAAGTAAGGTTGTCAGAGAACTTGTAGTTGACCTTTGAGCTTTTAGTTCCCATTCAGCAGCGTTTGGAATGGGTAAATTGTTTTCCTCTATACCCAAAAGATCTTCTAGTGTATTTCCCACTCCACCAGCATTCCCGGGACGGGCATTTGGAATCCAACCACGATCCCTAATTTCCTTCAGCACCGTAATAAGTGAATCTTTAGTATATATCTTCATTACTCTCACTCAGGTTTCCAAAAATCCAATAAATACTCAAAGGTTGTACCCATAGTTATATAATTACTAGGAAAACCAAAAATTCCAATTCCATTAACAATATTTGTCCGATCCCAAATAATGGTATTTCGGAGTTCGTATCCACGTTTCCGGAGTTCATTGATCAGAGATACATGAATGGTGATTCTTTCATTTTCCCACCACATGTCAGGAACATTGATCACACAATGCCCTTTAGGGTGCAACAATGGCAATAACTTCTCAAAAATATCGCCCATTGCAGTTGTGTACTCGTCCAATGCCATGGTACCTAAATCCCTCGGATCTTGGGAATATTGCTCAACTTTATGAAGCTGTTCATTATTCCTATCTCGTCTAGACTTATTTTTCCGTTTACGGTTTAGCAAATTTGCATAAGGTGGAGATGTCCAAATCAGACTAATAGAATCTGTATCTAAATAATTCGGTATATGTAAAGCGTCATCTTGGATGGCTACTTGTTGTGCTGTATTGAATAAGTTATTTTCAGCAAGTCTATCGCGGCTTAATTCCACGTACTTTTCTTGAAGATCGAAACCAATCGCGTTGCGGTTTAAATCTTGAGCTGCCACTAACGTTGTGCCACTTCCTACGAATGGATCGACAACTAATTCTCCTTCGTGAGTAAACAGACTTATCACCTTCTTGGCTAAAGATATTGGGAAAGTAGCAGGATGAAGATTTTTGTCTCGGATATCTCGACTTTCATAATAAAACTGCCATACACCAATTTGCGATTTAAGCCATTCTTTTCCACTCAAACAGTTCAGGTTTTTTGGGGCACACGTGCAGGTTCGTTTTGTGTTAATTTCAATTTTTGTCCGATACAAAAGCGACGATTCTTTAATTTCTATAGGCAATTTACCAGCGGGATTGTTGGATTCCATAGTCCTTCTCTCTATGCTGATTTTACTCTATTAATCGTTTCCATCACCCAGCCGGGTTCCCCAACCACAAACGGCGCTGCCCGCCGTCTTTACCTACACCCCGGCAGGTTCCCCCAGCAGGATGACCTCACCGTCCTGGCAATAAGGCGCTCGGTGCAGCACCTGTGTTGATTCATCAGCGCGAGTAGGCGGGAACAACCTCGCAAACTACATAAAAAGGGGGCGCAAGAAGCCTAAAACTGATCTTGCCGTCCCCTTTGGGTTCACGAATCGTGCCTGTTTCTGGCTACATTTCGTCTTGGTAACCCTGCAGAGCCTCTTCAATGCGCGCCATCACGCCATCGTCAAGTTTCTCCACCACGTCAATGGCTTTCATGTTTTCATGCACCTGCTCAACCCGGCTGGCGCCTGTTATCACCGTGCTGACATGAGGATTCTTGAGCACCCAAGCCAGCGCCATCTGCGCCAGGCTCACGTCCAAATCCGCCGCAATGGGAGCTAACTTGCGTACCACCGCGATCTTTTCAGGGTCCAACACGCGCTCTTTCAACCAGGTGAAGCCTGCCAGGTTGGAACGGGTGCCTTCAGGTGCCACACCCTCGTTGTACTTGCCGGTCAGCAGCCCGGATGCCAGCGGGCTCCAGATGGTAGTGCCGTAACCGAGTTCCTGGTAGAGCATGGCATATTCCTTCTCTACGCGATGTCGGTGGAGCAGGTTGTACTGGGGCTGCTCCATGGATGGTGGGCGCAAGTTATTCTGCCTGGCAAACTGCACTGCCAGCAGTATCTCGGAAGCAGACCATTCCGAGGTGCCCCAATAAAATGCTTTGCCCTGCTGGATGACCTGGTTGAAAGCCCAGACGGTCTCTTCAATGGGTGTCTCCGGGTCCGGTCGGTGGGCGAACAGCAGGTCTACATACTCCTGATCAAAACGCTTGAGGGAATTGTTGACGCCTTCAATAATGTGCTTGTAATTCAGTCCGGTATCATTGGGTCCGTTGCCACCCCAAAATATTTTAGTGGAGATCAGGTACTGCTCGCGTGGCCAGCCCAACTCTTTGAGTGCTTTGCCCATGATAACTTCGGATTGACCGCCGGCATAGGATTCGGCATTGTCAAAGAAGTTGACCCCCGCGTCCCAAGCTGCACTCATAATTTGCTTTGCGGATGTAGTATCCACCTGACTGCCATAGGTGACCCAGGAACCCAGTGAGAGTTCGGATAATTTGATACCCGCCTTACCAAGATGACGATATTTCATGTTCATACTCCATTTTTTATTTTATTATATGTGATAGGGCTTTGATTTTTTAGAGCACAGGTTAGACAAAAGGCTATTGTTTATCCATTTCTTATAGGTGATAATCAAAAACATCTTCGAAGACAGGTGGAAAATGAATGAAAATCATGCTTTAGCCACGGGCAGCTATTCATCCAGATGGGTGAAGCATTTTTACACCCAGGCGCACATCTGTCGGGGCGCTGAGCCCCAGCCGCTGGCATTTAAACCGTTACCCATGCGGCTAAACACGTCGGCCCAGGGCAATTGCATCTAAAACAGGAATGGCAAGGGAAAAGATGGGTCAACCCGCCCATTATGCATTGAATACTCCATGAAATGAGGCATAAGCCGATGGGTTTAACCTGTAGGTCAGCCCGTCAAAGAATTGACCTCTGACAATTCTGGCTTCAAATTCCCTGTGGCATTCCTCAAAACCAACTTTTGGAATCAAACCCATGACCCTAACATTCCCTGACCAGGTTTGAGTTGTAAATATCTGCAATCCCTTGCTGCAGAAAATATTGAATGAACAAATCCCAAGCGGCAGTGGCATAACCTTTATGACGCGATTTCATATCAGGAATATCAATTCCCAGGGTACAACGCCCGCCTTTGACAATGTATTGATAATCATTGTCAATACCATAAGCATTGCACCATCCAATGTGTTTCTTTCCGGAACCATTAATGCAGATTTGGGAACTCCTGCTTAACTGAGGTTGCTCCTTCGGTACCAGTAAAGAAGTCAGTGCTTTTTTGCGATACTCTTCTGGGTTGAATGCTGGTTCGTCCTCATTTTCCCAGGGGCATCCCATGATTTCCACTCCGTTTCTACTGTTTCCCAGAGAATGAAATCTTCGATATCAGATTCGATGAAATTCCGTAAGATCACCTTTTGGTTGCTAAGTTCCATTTTGTACCCTCAATCAGAGATTACTTTTATAGTAAGCTGTTGGAATTTCCCGTAAGACAACTCAATCCCATGGATTGGTGTAAATTCTCAATCTAAACCCTCGTCACTGTAAAAAATCCCAGGGGTTGACGCGCCCAAACTCGTCACTGCGCAGCTCAAAATGCAGGTGCGGTCCGCTGGAATTGCCGGTGCTGCCCATCGTCCCAATTACATCGCCAGCATAAACCTCCTGACCACAACTGACCGCAATTGTGCTAAGGTGGGCATAAAGCGTCTGCCAACCCTGTCCGTGATCAATCACCACCATTTCGCCATAGCCCCAATCGTTCCAGCCGGCGTACACAATCACGCCGTTATCCGCCGCCGATACCGGGTCGCCCATTTCCCCATCAATGTCGATGCCATAATGGTTGCTGGAGGGGTCGTAGTCGTAGCCGGAAAGGAAATGATTGGCAACCGGCCAGGTAAAGATGAGCGTTCCCATTACGCCATCGTAGGCTTCGGTGCAGGCACCGGGACCGACGTTCGCGGCGGTGGCGGGGTTCTCACGGCTAATGCGCGGGGTACGCCAATCAGGGAATTCGCCATAGCCGCCGGGGATGATCAGCAGTTTTCCCGGCGCGATGTTGGGGGCAGCGAAATCGCCAATGGTAGCCATGCTCAAGCCATTGGCAGGATAATTGACAATGGCTTCTGGCGTGACGTGATAAAAGCTGGCGACGCCGTTGAGTCCCTCCCCAGCGCTCCAGCGGTGCAGGGTCCCATCCACGGGCAGGATCAGCAGCTCCTGACCTTCGAAAATCATATGCGGGTCCTCCCCGAGGGTGTAGCGGTTGCCCCACAGGATGGTTTCCGGTTTGAGACCAAATTTCTCGGCGATGGAGAAAAGCGTGTCGCCGGCTTGAATGGTATAGGTGACCAATTCGGTGCGGCCGCGCGAAGGCAGGATGGTATGCAGGGCGGCAGCGCGGGCGATTCC
>JBAQMM010000176.1:0-2580 GCA_049302815.1 Anaerolineaceae bacterium
GTTCTGATCATCCCGCAAGTACAGGTAGCGGCCGCCCATGTCCAGGGGGGCGTTGTTGTAGCGGTAGCGGGTCAGTCTTCTCAGGCGGGCGTCCTTGTAGAAGGCGTAACCGCCACCTGTGTTGGAGATCAGTCCATAAAAATCCTGGTTGCCCAGGTAGTTGATCCAGGGCAGGGGTGTATCCGGGCGGGTGATCACGTATTCACGCTGGGAATCATCAAAGTATCCGTATTGCATGGGGCTCCTTTAGGGCTGGGAAGGCTTGAGTTGGGAATTTCCTGACATCATTTTAATGATACTCAATACTTCACGTAAGTACAGATTTAATTTTGATATTTCCAACAACTGACCAGGTGACCCGGTTTGACCTCCTGCATGGGCGGGGCTACTTTGCAAAAATCGAAAACGTATGGACAGCGGTCCGCATAGACACAGCCAGGTGTGGATGCCATGTCCGTCAGGCACTGCTCCACCGTTGTGGCTTCCCGGTCCCATTCCTGATCCAGACGCGGTACTGAGGCAATCAACATCTGCGTGTACGGGTGCAGGGGTTCTACAAACACACTGTCAATATCCCCAATCTCTGCCGCGCAGCCGCGATACAGAATGATGGCTCTTTCGCTGATGTAATTCGCCAACGAGAGGTCATGAGTGATGAACAGGATCGATAGACCCCTGGCTTTGAGTTCTGCCAGCAGATTAAGCACATCAATGCGGGTGGAAGCGTCCAGCATGCTGATGATCTCATCCGCCACCAGGAACTGGATATCCAGCAGCAGGGCGCGGGCAATCAAGAAGCGCTGCAGTTGCCCGCCGCTGAGTTGATGGGGATATTTATCGACCACGTGCTCGGGGTTCAAGCCGACTGACTTGATGGTCTGGTAGGTCTTTTCCTGCCACTCTTGATCAGGCACATGCGGATAAAACTCTTCGTGGATGATCTTGAAAACACGGTCCGCCTTGAAGATAGGGTTGAAGCAGCTGAAAGGGTCCTGAAAGATACCCTGCACCTTGCGGTAGTACTCCCTGTCCGGGTATTCCTGGATATCCTTGTCATCCAGGCTGATGTGCCCTTGCGTGGTGGAGATCAGGCGCAAGATCATTTTGCCGATGGTGCTCTTGCCACTACCGCTCTCGCCAATTAGCGAGAGCACCTCGCCATCCTTTATGGTGAAACTGATGTCATTTACGGCTTGCAGGGCTTTGCCACCAAAGGTGCCTGTGCGGTAAGTTTTGGAAACATTTTCAAGCTTAAGCATTTTCTGAGACCTCTCTCCAACAGGCCACATAATGGTCCTGCTCAATTTCCTGGAAGGGTGGCACTTCAAGACACTTTTCGAATGCCAACGGGCAGCGCTCTCTAAAACGGCAACCTTCAGGTGGGTGGAGCAGCAGCGGGGGCTTACCGGGAATACCGGTGAGCCGGGTCTCGCTGTACCGGACACCCACCTTCGGCAAGGAGGAGATTAACATACTGGTATAGGGGTGGCGTGGTGACTTAATGATGATCTTGGTGGAAGCTTTTTCCGCCAGTTGCCCGGCATACATGATCAGAATGCTGTCCGCCATCTGGTACAGGATCGAAACGTCGTGGGTGATGACAATCATGCTTTTGGTAAACTTCTGGTCACGGAAATCCACCAGCATTTCCGCCACCGCCTTTTGTGTGGAGACATCCAGGGCGGAGGTGATCTCATCAGCCAGCAAAAGTGAGGGGTTCAGGATGGTGGAAAGTACCATCACCAGGCGCTGTTTCATGCCGCCGGAAAGTTCGATCGGGTACATTTTCAGCACTTCCTGGGGCAGCTTTACCAGGTCCAGGCGGCACTGCAGTTCCGGCAGTTTTTCAGCATAGTCCACCTGGCGGGACTCAAGCATTTCCTGGATCATTTTACCGATCTTGCGGATCGGATTGAGGGCGTTCATGGCATACTGCGGGATGATGGAAATCTGTTTGAAACGAAATTCATCCATGGCCTGCATATCCACGATCGGAAGGGGCTGTCCATCCAGCAGGACCTGACCAGTAATGTACTTCATCGGTGGGGTCAGCATGATCAGACTGTGCGCCAGCGTGGTTTTCCCACAGCCAGACTCGCCCGCCAGCCCCATAATCTCGCCATCGGCGATCGAAAAGGTGACGTTTTCCAGGGCGCGCACGTCTCCTTTAAGCGTTTGATAATAAACGGATAGGTCATTGACTTGTAAACTCATGGTTATAACTCTCGCAACTTAGGATTGAAAACTTCATCAAGACCAACGTTCATTGTGTACAGCGCTCCCACGATCATGGTGATAGCCAGACCCGGTGGGATGAACCACCACCACATGCCAAGCTGCAAGGCGCCCCAGTTGACCGCATACTGCATCATGAGACCCAAAGAGATGGTATTGGTGGGCCCCAGCCCAATGAAATCAAGGGTGGCAGCGTTCAGGATCGCCCCACCAAATTGCAGAATGAAAGTCATTACCAGGTAAGACATCATGTTCGGCGCGATCTCGCCAAAGATGATCCTGGATTGCTTCATGCTGCTCATCCGTGCCAGGTCCACAAAGTCGCGCGTGCGCAGGGAGAAGGTC
>JBAQMM010000177.1:0-1955 GCA_049302815.1 Anaerolineaceae bacterium
GCACACGGCTGCGCCGCCTTCCAGCTTGATCGAGTCACAGCCAGCTTCGGACATAAAACGTCCGGCATTGCGGATGGCGGTTTCCACCGAGGGCTGGTAGCTCATGTAGGGCATGTCGCCCACGATCCAGGTATTGGGAGCCCCACGCCGCACGGCTGCTGCGTGGCGGATCATGTCTTCCATGGTCACAGGCAGGGTGCTGTCATAGCCGAGCATGGTCATACCCAGGCTGTCCCCCACCAGGATCATATCCACCCCGGCTTGTTCCTGCAGATAGGCAGTGGGATAATCGTAGCAGGTCAGCCAAGTGATGGGCTTTCCTTCGGCTGCCTTTTTGAACAATCCTGGCAGGGTCAATTTCTTACGCTGTTCCGACATATTTTTCTCCTTTTTTCTTGATTGGCTGAGTGTTCAATGAGAATTGAGTTGCTGATAAATTGGTAAAAGTTTCCCCAGATATTCGGCAAAACCCTCAGACAGCCAGGTTTCGTCATCACGCCACAATAAACCTCGGCGGATTTGCCCAGGCTATCCCTGCTGCAAGCAGACGGGGTATTATGCCTTCGCAAGAACGCCATCCGCCTCTAAAGGCTTTGAACCACCAGCGCTTATGCGCTGTCCGCAGCATGCTGCGGGGTATTCTGCTACGCTAATAAAGGAGAATAAAACGACTCACTAAATTATACCATTTTTTGAACTTACGGTAAAAAGACTCGCGTTGGTTCACTTCAGCATTCGGATAATTATAAGGCTTCCCCGACCCTTTTCAGAAACAGTTTGGGAATTCCATGGGAGCTTTTCAGAGCGGGTTGTGTGCGTTTATTGAGAAATGAACTGATTTAAATTGGTGGAAGAACAGACTGGCGCATATTCTTTTCTTGAAATGCAGCCGGATGAACAAACCCCAACCTAAGGATACAATTGGGTTATAACTCAGGCAGCAACAATAAAAAAGAGGGTCTGGTGATAACCATACGACAGACACAACCAATGACCGGCAGGAGTGACTGCGCATGCGTCAGTCACTTTGGCCGGAACTGACAACTTTACAGCACAAAACTGCAATGCAGGCATACCTGGCAAGCATCGATCGGGCTTCGGTCTTTGTGGCAGTCCAACCTGAAAACACCCTGGTTGGTTTTGTGGAAGTATCTCTGCATCCGCACGCGGGCAGTTTGACCTCCAATCTGATGGGTTTGATCGAAGAAATTATATCAAAACCCTGACCGGCAAGAATCTGGCACAGGCGCCGCCCTCCTGGAAGCCGCACAGAAATGGACAGCCGCACAAGGCTGCTCCGAAATGGTCTTTGCCTGCTTGGTGGAGGATGAAGTCCTTCTCGCGGCACACCTGGCACTTGGTTATACCGCGACTGAGCCCTTGATCCATTTGATAAAACACTGCCAGGCGGTTTGGAAACGCCGCCTGCCAATCCCTTTGCCGTCATCTATCCGATCCGCTCCACGCGCCCGGGCTTCTTTGGCGCTTCCACCGCGGAGGAAAATGAAATGATAAGCAGGCAGTTTGAGCACCTGCACCGGCACACAGAGGCAGGAGCAGTCTTGCTGGCATGTCCCTGCCTGGATAATACCTTTGAAATCATGGTATTCAAGGCTGCATCCGCTGAGGAGGCTGAAGCTTTCATGAACAGCGATCCTTCGTTGCAGGTCGGGGCCATGGCTGTTGAATTGCACCCGTTGCGCCTCTCCTTGATGCAGGGGATGAGGTGAAAAACCCCGTAAAGTGATATTCTCTGGGGGTTTCATCCTGATTTTCCCGCAATTGAAACACATGACACTCCAAGCTTATTCAAAGCAGCCTCTGTGATAAAATTCCTCGCATGAACACCCGCATCGTCTTCATGGGCTCGCCAGAATTCGCCCTGCCCACTCTGGAAGAACTTGCCCGCAGTTACACGCTGGTGGGTGTGGTTACCCAGCCCGACCGCCCGGCTG
>JBAQMM010000178.1:0-2351 GCA_049302815.1 Anaerolineaceae bacterium
AATACCGTTCAGAATCAACCAAAGACCGAAACCCCCGAACCAAACGCCACAGCCACGGCAAACGCATACTGGGATGCCTACATCGCGACCAGGCCGGGTACAAAGCCGGTGAAAGAACAATTACAAAGCCTCCTGGCGTTAAGGACCAAAGCGCTCTCGGAAAAAGGCTGGGCGCATAGCCTGCAGAAGGTCGAAAACTATTGGGATGTATTTTGCCTGAACAATCCCGATAAATGTGCCACAATGCCAGAAGACTGGTACAGGGGGAGGCCTCCCAAGCACAGCCTGGAACAATGGATCGAACTGGATGGGAATGGCCACCAGGCGGGCAACTCCATAGCGCTTTGGTACCAGGAAGATGGAACCCCGCTGCGGGCAAAGGCCGAAACCAGCGATTTCAGGATCGCTCAGTTTTACCTGGACGCTGACTACCAACCCCGGGAATTGATTCAAAAAGACGACAAAATGACCGCGACAACGGAGGGGCAATCGGTAGATCAACTGTTCCCGGACTACGTGAGTAAAGTTGAAGAACAAATTGAGTTGCAGCCCGAGGGAAAGACAGAAGTTGAGACGCGCCAGGTCGTTTATGAAGGCCATCAAGCGCTCGAAGTCAAGACCATCCAACCCTGGGCTTCTAATTGTCAACAGAAAGACCCTTTCCCAGAGCCGACCTGTGCGGTTGTCACCATTCAGGTGATTGATCAGGAAAGCGGTATGCTATGGTTGGACTGGCAAGGCGCCTTAGGTGCCTCGGGTGAACTGCATCTGGAACGGATTGAGACATTGATTAGTTTTGAGATTCTCACAGAACTGCCTGATGAGGTTCTGGAGCTAAGAGACACACTTCTGGATGCTCCCTGAAATGCTGGATGGATGACGCCCAAGGATTCAATTTGCTTTGATTCCTCACGTAACCCAAAAATGCAGCAGAAGCCAACCTAGGGGTTTTTTTGAACAAGGCTGCCCGCAGCAGTGCGGATCAGCCCCAAAGGTTTTAGGAGAACCCCTGGCATAAAAAATCCTACGGGCTGCCAGAGCGCAAAGAAAAACAGACTGGGGCTTTCGCAGTTCCAGTCTGTTTGATGACTCTACGCGGTGCTAAACTTTGTCTGCTATTTCCCGCAGCGCTAAAGCCAGGAAATCATCCACAGGCATGGCGCCCGGATTTTCCCCGCTGCGTCGCCGTAAAGCAACCTGCCCGGCTTCCATTTCGCGATCCCCGATCACCAGCATGTAGGGGACTTTTTGATTCTGGGCATCACGAATTTTGGCATTCATCCGCTCTGCCCTGTCGTCCACCGAGACCCGTAAACCAGCTTTCTTGAAGCGGTCAGCCACCCGGTAGGCAAACTCATGATGGCGGTCGGCAATCGGGATGATCACTGCCTGTTTAGGCGCCAGCCAGGCCGGGAAAGCGCCGCCATAGTGCTCTATCAGCACGCCAAAGAAGCGTTCCATCGAGCCAAGCAATGCCCGGTGAATCATATAGGGTCGGTGCATCTGACCATCCTCGCCGACATATTGCAAGTCAAAGCGTTCTGGTTCATTAAAATCAAATTGAATGGTGGAAAGCTGCCATTCGCGGCCCAAAGCATCATCCACTTTGAGATCGATCTTGGGCCCATAGAAGGCGCCCCCGCCGGCATCCACTTCGTAGGGCAAATTCATTCGTTTAAGGGAGTCTTCCAACGCTTTTTCAGCGGCTGTCCACTGTTCAGGTTCACCGACGCTCTTATCTGGTTTTGTGCTCAAAAAGGCATGGATCACTTTGAAGCCAAATGCCCGCAGGATGTTGAGACTGAAATTCAACACAAAATCAATTTCATCTGGCATCTGGTCCGGTCGGCAAAAGTGGTGGGCATCGTCCTGGGTGAAGCCGCGCACCCGCATCAGTCCATGCAAAACGCCTGAGCGCTCATAACGATAGACGGTACCCTTCTCCGCATAGCGCAAAGGCAGGTCGCGGTAAGAACGCAGATTGCTCTTGTAAATTTGCAGATGGAAGGGGCAGTTCATTGGCTTGAGGTAGTAATCCTGATCCTCGATTGAGATCGGGGAGTACATATTTTCCTTAAAGAAACCAAGATGTCCGCTGGTCTCCCACAAAGATGCTTTGCCAATATGCGGCGTGTAAACAAAATCGTAACCATTGGCAAGATGCTCGTCATCCCAGTAGCGTTCGATCTGATGGCGGACCATGGCACCATTGGGGTGCCACAGGATCAAGCCCTGACCCACTTCATCGTTCTGGCTGTACAGGTCCAGTTCCCTGCCCAGTTTGCGGTGGTCGCGCTTGCGGGCTTCTTCCATCTTCCAAAGGTACTCATCCAGTTGCTCCTTGCTCTCCC
>JBAQMM010000179.1:0-5526 GCA_049302815.1 Anaerolineaceae bacterium
CCTCTGCGCTGCGGACCCAACCCGCTTCGTCCAAAGCCAGGTTGCCGTCCAATGCAGCCGCCTCTGAAAGAAAAACGGGTAAGGTGACTGAATCAGGAAGTCGGGCACGCAGCAATTCCTCCGCCAAGGATGGGGTGTCCAAACAGGCTGCCACAGCCTGGCGGGTGCGCAGGTCGCCAAAGAAATCGGTGCGGTCCTCTGTCCAGGCGGAATGCCCATCATCATACGAAGCGGGGCTGATCCCAAACACCAGCTGCTCGACCAGCTCCCAGTTCTCGATATGCAATTCAGCCGTCTGATCCAGTTCCGTCAGAGCTGCCTTATCCAGGCTTTCCATGCCGTAACTGCCGTCCAAAAGGTCACACTCCCCCGCTTGCAGCATTTGCAGTGCCTGCTCCCGATCAGGGACTATCAGGTAATTGAGCCGGTCAAAGGCAGGCAGTCCCTCCCCGCCGCGGAAATAATTGGGGTTCTTTTCAAAATGCAGTGCTTCGCCGGTTTCCCTTTCGGTGATGCGGTAGGCTCCCCACCCTATCGGCAGGTGCGCAGCAGCTTCCACCCCGGCCACTTCGTCAGCAGGCAATTCAGCCAGCAGGTGAGCCGGCATGGGCATCCAGAAAAACGCTTTCACCGTACTGGCGGTAAAACCCGGCACTCCCCGCCATGTGACCACTCGGTCACCTTTGGCGTTGTACTCCGCGGTGCGCTCCAGCGCCCATAGTTGATCTGGATCTCCCGATCCTTCCGCCAGTTGATGGGAATAAACTGAGTCGCCGGCAGTCAGCGCTTCACCATCCGACCACTTCGTTTCAGGCAGAAAAGTAAACTCTGCCGTCATCTGATCCATGGAAAACTCGCCACTGCCTTCCCAGGTAACCGCGCAGGCGCTTTCGCTGCAGCCTGCCGGGCGCACCAGCAAATCCTTCTTGAAGACCGTCAGGTTGCCATAGGCATCCACCACCACATCACCGGCTTGCACTGCTGTTGAAAGCAACAGGACCCCGCCATTCTCAAGGCTTGGATAGGTTTCCAGGATAGACACAGCATAATCTCCGCTGGTGGGGTCCACCTCAAAGGGTCCGTCGTACAGTGCCGCAAACACGCTTTCCTTGACGGTTGAATTGCGCCCGTCATAACGGTATAAACTTACCGGTTCCTCGGCTATGCAAATATTGAGCACTTTCGGGGGCACTGTCGTTGCCGTTGGAGCAGAAGAGCCGGTGGGAGATTTCGCCGGTATCACCGTGTTCGCGGTCTGACTGACCGGCGTGCAAGCAGCCACCCCCAACATCAAAACGACCACCCCAGTCAATAACCCCTTCCTATTACCAGAGACAGGGCACCTACGCGTAACCTTCAAAATCAATCTCCTCATCCTCGTCCTGAACCAGTGACCCGCCAAAGCGCAGGCGCAGGTATGAATCGTAGCGCCTCTGGTCAATCTGACCTTCCTGGGCGGCTCTACGCACAGCGCAGCCCGGTTCATGGCTGTGCGTGCAGTCGTTAAACTGGCAGGCGGGCACCAGCGGCGCGATCTCCCGAAAGTAGGCATCCAATTCTTCGCCCTGGATATCCCACAGAGCCAGTGTACGCAGACCCGGCACGTCTGCCAGGTAGCCGCCCCCTTCCAGCGGGAAAAGCTGCCGCACCTGGGTGGTATGGCGCCCTTTGCCTTTGCCCACTCCCTGGCTCAAAGAACCAACCGCCAGCGATAATCCTGGTTGAATCTCATTCAAGAGGCTGGTCTTGCCCACCCCGGAGGGCCCCGCCAGGGAAGATAACTTCCCGGTCAAATGGCTGCGTAAGTCATCCACGCCTTCCCCTGTCTTGGTTGAGGTGTAGATCACCTCGTAGCCAATCCTACGGTAAGGTTCAAAGCGGGCTTCAGCGTCTGCTCGCTCTACCAGGTCAATTTTGTTGGCGACAATCACCGCCGGAATGTGCTGGCGCTCCGCTACCACCAAAAAGCGGTCCAGCATACGCAGCCGCGGTTCTGGCTGGGCGCAGGCAAAAACCAGGATCACCTGGTCGGGATTTGCCAGCAGAATTTGTTCGTAATCGTAATTGACCCCTGAAAGCTGCCTGGAAAGCACAGATTTGCGCGGTAAAACCTGGTCAATGCTGCCGCTGCCGTCCTCATGCTGCGAGATCAACACCTGGTCCCCCACTGCCACCAGGTCGCCTTCGGCACGGTCTCGGCGCAGCCTTCCCCGCACGCGGCAAACAACATCCCCTTGGTCAGTCCGCACGCTCATATAGCCTGCCTGCGATCGTACTACCAAACCCTGGAGTAACTCAGCCATGCCCTTGGAAGGCGCCGGAAGAGAAGCCATTATTCCGGGGTCTCAGTCGATAGGATATAGGGTGACTCTTCCCATGGCATGGTCCCCCCCGGGTTGCTGTTGTTCGAAAAGTACAACTGCACCACCCGCCGGAACAGGGGCGCTGCCATTTCCGAGCCTTCCCCTGCATTCTCAAGAATGATCGCCACAGCAATATCGGGCTTGTTGGGATTCTCGTTAAAGGTATATCCGGCAAACCAAGCGTGTGAATCACCCGAAGGATTTTCTGCGGTGCCGGTTTTTCCGGCGATGTTGGCACTGATGCTTTTCATCTGGTACGTTGCCGTGCCGCGGGAGTTGCGCACAACGCTAACCATGGCTTCCTGAATGAACTGGATATTCTCGAGCGTGACCGGGAGTTTTGCGGCCACTTCCGGCTCAAAAGTATAAACCGGGTCGCCGCCATCCATCGGGACGATCTTATCCACCACAGTCGGTCGGTAAAGCGTGCCCCCATTGCCGATCGCTGCCACAAAACTGGCCACCTGCAACGGACTCACCTGCAGGGTTCCCTGCCCGATTGCCAGTTGCACATTCTCAGATACCGTTTGTGGATATTCCACATTGCCCTTAAAATCAGGGATCTCAATGCCGGTGGGCTTGCCTAACCCAAAACCTGATGCGATGTCCGCGATGGCAGTTTTATAGCCGTCATTCCACAAGGTCAGTCCGATATGCCAGAACCAGGGATTGCAGGAACGCATCAGCCCCTCCTGCAGCGTCAGCCACCCCGAAGCGGGCAGCTCGTGGTCATACGTCCAGTCATATAAGGTGATGCCGGGCAGCTCCGTCCAGGTGGAATCGCAATAAAAGGGAAATTCCGGTGTAAAAACCCCGGTCTCAAGCGCGGCTGCCATGGTCACAATCTTGAAGACTGAACCCAGCGGGTAAACACCCTGCGCCGCGCGATTATATAAAGGGAGCTCCGGGTCATTGAGCATGGTGTTGAGCATCGCGCTGTTGGCATTGGTAGGTTCAAACAAATTGGGGTCATAGCCTGGATTGGAAACCATTGCAATCAGCTTGCCGGTGTCCCGTTCCAGCACCACAATGGCTCCCAGCATGTCTCCCAGGGAATGCTGCAAGTTATATTGGAGCGTGCTGTCAATGGTCGTGTAAATGGATGAAGCCGGCTTGGCGTCCGCCGATGCCAGCATCGTCACGATCTGCCCCTGCGGATCCTTGACGTACAGGGAAGCGCCGTGCGTCCCTGCCAGGTAGGGCTCCCCCCACTCCTCCAGCCCGGTGGCGCCTACTTTTTCATCCCCACGGTACCCTTTCCGCTGAAACTCTTCCAGATCCTCTGCCGAAATGGAAAGCACATACCCCACCACGTGCGGGGCAATCCCCCCATCATAGTAATAGCGGGCGCGGAAAGGCGAAAGCAGAATTCCAGGAAACGCCGCCAATTTATCCGCGTTCTTTTCAGCCACACTGGCTGTAACGTCGCCAATCGCCACATACCAGTCAGCCTGGGCGTATTGATATTTTTGCCGGATCTGCTCCTCAGTGAGGTCCGTCAGGTTGGAAAGCAGGCTCAGCATGCCCCCTTCGGTTTCAGGGTCAATACTTCCCGGCACCACCCCAATGGCAACCGCGTCATCCTGGGCGACCAGGGGATAGCCGTATTGATCATAAATATTCCCTCTGGCCGGGATTTCATAGCGCAGTTCCAGAACGTTTCCTCCGCTCAATTCCGGTAGGAGCATGCCTGCTTCCCACTGCACATGCCAGGCATTTTCCTCCAGGATCAGATTCATGATGGTACTGCGTTCAATCTCGCCCAACAACGTGGTAGTGTATCGCACCTGGTAATCGACCTGGGCTGTGCTGGGATTGACCATGTTTGAGAGGATGGCGTAATCCATGCTCTGCATCGTCATGGCGATGGCAGCGTCCTTGTGCTGTTTTTGGAAGACTTCCAGCGTCATGGCATCCTGGGTCAGCCGGCTTAACTGGGCGTACATCCCCTCGTAATTCTCCACTTTCCAGGCATCCAGGTAGGTTACCGCCGCGGCTTCAACGTCCGGAACCTGAGTCGTCTCAAGGGCTGGTGTTGGCAGGCCACTGGTGGGCGTGGCTGTGGGGGATTGAAGCCCTCCCGAATTGCAGGCTGTGACGACCAGCATGATTACCATAAGAACAAAGGCTAGTTTCTTCATCAGTTCTCAACAATCCCGGTTGTCCGGGTAATATCCACATCTTGATTCAATAATTCAGGGAAAACCGTGCAGGTAATCCCAAGCGCATTCTGGCAGGCTGAGGGTATATCCCTGTCCACCGTGATCCCCGCCAGTAATAAACTGCGGTAGACGTGACAGAGCGGCAGCCCCATCACGTTGGCGTAACACCCTTCCACCCAGCAAGCCGGATGGAAAGACTTGTGCTGAATGGCATAACCGCCGGCTTTGTCACGATAATCGCCGCTAGCAATATAGGCTTCCATCTCAGCCGCCGAATAAGCGCGCATCGGCACAATGGTTCGGCAAAGGTCGCTAAGGCTCAGGTTCCGGTCTGGGTTCTGGAGGGCAATGGCAGTGTAAACGGTATGTTCCCGACCTCGCAAGGTGATCAACATCTGCCTGGCTTCTTCATCATCACTGGGCTTGCCCAACACCTGTCCGTCCAATACCACCACTGTGTCCGCCGAGAGCACCGTTGCGGAATGGCATCCAACCAGGGCTCTGCCTTTGCTTTCAGCCAGCCGCCGCACGTATTCCAGCGGATATTCTCCGCGAATGGGTGTTTCGTCCAGATTTGCCGCGCCCGTGCTGAATGGCAGGTCAAAAAGCGACAGCAATTCTCTTCTTCTTGGCGAAGCAGATGCTAATAAGAGGACAGACTCATTCATACTAACATAGGATTCTAACATAAAAGCCGCTGGGGCTATTCGCGGGTCAAGGCACTTACCTGCAGGCAGATATTCAGCAATTCTCAATATGGAAAAGCACTTTGGGAATTCTGGCAAGCATTGCCTCAGCATGTCTTTCCGGCGTGCACAAAACCAGTGTACACCCTGTGAGAATCAAAACATACAGGGTGTGCTCTTCTGTGGAACACACCGCAGCGCTTGGGAATTCTGGCAACATTACCTCAATATTCCTATCGCTTTCGCTCAGATGAAGCGTGCTTCAAACTGTTTAGTCCGTTTATATGAAATAGGCTTTGCCAGTCGTTACTTGAT
>JBAQMM010000180.1:0-14552 GCA_049302815.1 Anaerolineaceae bacterium
CACTTTTTCATCAAGTTGTTCATACAACGGCTTAGGGGAGGTTTTATTAAGCATAATTTCTTCCTTAATATATTCAGATAAAATTAACATTAGATTCTATGTGAATATATTATAAGTGTCAAGCAATGCGCTTCGGTAATTTCTGTTTCAAAAGTCGGTAACATTATCATTTGACTTGACACTGCAATAGCTGGAGGGTGTTGAAAAACGTCATTAGTGAGTGAAGCGAAGCAATCTCAGGTTTTGGAAAATGAGATCACTATACTGTGCTTTTGCGTGTTGCGTCCCTCGTCCACTCGGTGTACCCCGCTCCGCTCTGTGGCTCCGGCGATGCGTTCCTTGAAATGGGAATGACACGAAAGGTTTTTCAACACCCTCAGCTGGTTATGGTGTGTGATTCACAAATAAAAATGTCCGGGCTTTGTAAAAAATAACTTTGACAATGAAAAAAATCACACGAATGAAGCCCATGGGTGCTGGAGAATGAACAAATCACCGGGGTGGCAGCAGCCAAACATGCCAATGTGAGCGAGCGTCAAATCCACCGTATTCAAAGAGCATACCGCGAGAAAGGAGAGCAAGGCTTGGCACGCGATAACCAGGGGAAAAACATCTCAAAAAAGGACCAATCCGGAGACCAGGGAAAAAATTCATCACCCACCGCACAAGAGCCACATAAAGACTATAACAGCGGGCATTTTCAGGAGATCCTCTTCCAGAAATATGGAATCAGCAGACAATCAAACTGACCACAGACTCTCTTTACATGTCTGAACAAATACCTGTTTGGTTGATTCTTGTATTATTTTCATTCACAGACGTATTTATCTGTTTTCAGTCAACTACTCATGCAAGATCCATCAAATCTGATTGATAAAGCTGACAATTGATGCCGCAATTCCTTTCGCATCCAGACCGTAATAGCTTAATAATTCCTGATAGGGACCCGATGTTGTATATTGGTGAGGAATGCCCAGCTTTTTCACCGGTACAGGTCTGGTCTCACAACAGACCTCCTGTACCATTGTTCCTAATCCGCCTACCGTGTAATGTTCCTCCACTGTGACAATTCTGCCAGTTTTGGCGGCACACTGCACGATAAGATCGCGATCGATAGGACTTACTGTCGGCATGCTAACCACCTGCGCGTGAATACCCTGCTCCGATAAAAGTTGTGCCGCATCAAAAACATTGCTGGCCAGTGTGCCGGTCACAATGATGGTTACATCAGTGCCCTCCTGCGCGACCCTGCCTTTTCCAATGGTAAAGGTCTCCTGTTCAAAGAGGTGGGGGATTGGGTCGTTTCCGATGCGCATATAGACTGGTCCGACATGTTCGATCATGGCATGCACAGCACCCTTGATCTGACCAGGATCCTCCGGAGCAAGCACCACTACGCCTGGGATCATGCGGGTGATCGCAAAATCTTCCAGGGAATGGTGGGTGGCACCAAGATCACTATAAGAGATACCCGCATTTCGTCCGACAATCTTTGCATTTTGGTTCATATAGCCCAGGTCGTTCCTGAACATTTCAAAAGGTCGTGCTGTCACAAACGGGGCAATGGCACAGAATACAGGAATTTTGCCTGTTGTTGCCAGGCCTGAAGCTATGCCAATGACACCCTGTTCCATAATGCCAAATTCAAAATAGCGTTCAGGAAAAGTTTTCTTGAATTCACCAAAACCAGAACTGTTGCCGCTATCTGCGGATAAAACTACAATATTTGGATTTGTTTGGGCTTCCTCGAGCACCGCTGCGCCGAAGGTTTTTCTGGGATCTGCGGAGCCGGTTTGCATCACAGCCACCTCTCACTTTCAAGCATCTGATCCAACTCATTTTCTGCTTGTTGCAGTTCATCCAGAGAAGGTTTCCAGTAATGAAATTCCGCTTTATCCTCCGCAAATGAAAGCCCTTTACTTTTGACGGTGTGAGCTACGATCAGGGAGGGCTTGCCCAACTTCAGAGGCAAGGAATCTAAAACACTTACCACTTCAGTCATATTGTTTCCATCTATCTCCGCGGTCTCCCAACCAAAGGCGTGAAAACGTTCAGCGATCGGCTGCATATTCATGATATCTACAGTCCTTCCACTGATTTGCAGACCGTTATTGTCCACAAAAACATTGAAATTATCCAGACCGTAATGAGATGCAGCAGCTGCAGCTTCCCAATTGGAACCCTCAGGTAACTCACCGTCCCCTGTAATTGTGAAGACCCGCGAAGCTTTCTTATCAGCACGTAAACCAAGTGCCATACCCACTGAAATTGAAAGACCGTGGCCCAGTGCTCCTGTGTTCGCCTCTATACCTGGTAACTTGTGCATATCAGGGTGACCTGGGAGCCTGCTTTTTAGTTGACCGTAAGTATCGAGTATTTCCTCTTCAAAATAACCACGCTCAGCCAGAACAGCATATTGTGCCATGCACTTATGGCCTGCCGAGAGTACAAAGCGATCACGTTCTTCCAAAAGAGGATTTTGGGGATAAACATTCATTGTATGGAAGTACAAAGCCGTAACAATGTCAATACAGGAGAAAGCTCCACCCAAATGACCATGTCCGCTAGCCCGAACCATGCGTAACACCTTCCGCCGGCACTTCAACGCAAGGTGTTCCAGTTCTTTAATTTCAGTGCTATCAGCCATTACTTTCCTGTTCGTACTGGGTAATTCGATCGACTTTAGGTTTGGAACGTGATTGAGGATCAAATGTACTGGAGAGGTAACCCTCTACGAGGCACTTTGCCAGTTCAATTCCAAGCACCTGTGCGCCTAAGGTAATGATATTGGCGTTGTTACTCAGTTGTGCCCTCTTTGCCTGGTATATATTGCTGACATTCGCTGCATAAGCCCCTTTTACTTTATTTGCAGCAATTGCCATACCAATACCTGTACCACAGAGCAAAACTCCCCTGTCGAATTTTCCACTGGCAACGTCCTCGGCAACCCGAAAGGCTGTATTGGCATAAATCGGATCGTCACTGCCGTAATCTACGCATTCATGCCCAAGACCGATAATGAATTGTATGAGTTGCTTCTTGAATTCGACCGCGTTTGGGTCACAACCAATTACTATTTTCATTTATAGATTCTTTCTACCTTTTGAAATTTGATGAAAGACTACCTGTAAATACTTGTATATACAGCTATTATAGTTATTAGGTTGTTTAATGTCAATATCAACTACCAATTTCGGAACGGTCACTATTGTGATCTGTCCATGTGCGATACTCCCTTTATGTTTGAGGATGGTAACCGAACCTGGTGGACTGGACTTTCTCCATGTACTAATCCTCACAGGAGGAAGATGCTATTTAGCCTTTTCCACCCAGAGACCGGGTCTGTTTCAGAATTTAGGTTCTTGTACCTTCAAGCGTGGATAGACTTGTTCAGTCAGAGAGCGGGCCCTTCATTTGGCCCACCACTTCTATGCCCGTATCGTCAGCGTTCAAGATCCTTCGTAGCTTGCGCTCCTCAAGATGACAATCATGGCGCCTTCCATGGACTTTTAATACTGTAACCCGCCCCTGGACGATATTTGACAGATCTTCAAACCCACCTTATGATATAGCATGGGAAAGCGGAAATACTGACAGACCATAAACTAATTAATATTAAAAGGAGTACGATGAAAATCAAAAAGTCAGTCGTGGTGGGTCTAAGTGTTTTCGTTATGATCATCCTTGGAGCTTTTGTTTATAGTAGAACATCAGCGCAAGGAACATCCATTTTTAGTTGGTTGGTTCCATCCGGTCAGGACGATAACGCACCGATTCAAGAAGTTGTGGCAGCACAATCCAATCTAAGTTTTTCCGATCCTACCCAAAGCTCCCAGGATGGTAAAGTGGCATCGCTGGGGTCAATTCAAAATGAGATACAACATGTAGTGGACATAAACGCGAAAGCATCCCAGGAATTCCTTGTTCCAGGATATCTCCATATTGCTAAAACAAAGGAGGCACCACTCACTTCTTCTGAAACTTTCGCAGACGGGACTTTAATTCCGCAAATTGAAAAAATTAACGAATGGTACCTGTTGGGCAATAATGGTGAAGTCATGGAATATGTGAGTATCACTGACACAGGCGATCCAAAGACTTCACAAGTTGTCATCTACAAAAACAAACTGTTTAACAATCTGACCTTCCCGAATTTGAAAAGTCAAGCTCCTGAAGATTTTTACCTTCAAGCACTGGATTTTGGCTTCTCTACATATTACCAGGGAAAACAAAACGTTTTAAATTCAATTGTTGAGACTACAGCTGAGTCAATTTCTGTGGTATCCAAAACAAGTTTCGACCAACCGATTAATTACAAAGACGAACTTTCTGTCAGTGCAATCAAAGATGTCTATACTTTTGCAACAGACACTGGCATGGTAAGAACAATCAAAAATTATCTGATTCAGCCAGATGGAAACGAGATAATGCAAGCTCGCACTGAGATTGTCTCCGTCGATTCCATTGACGGTTTTCCGGATGATGTCGCTGCCTATTTAGGGCAAGGGGGATAAGATGAAATACAAAGGGATAATATTTGCAGCGTGTGCAATTCTGGTTTTCTCAGCGGTGGTCTCCGTCCAGGCTGCATCAGCAAATTACCATGATCTGACAACCATCTACTATAACAATCGGATAACTGATCAAGGCAGCACACATTGGAATGGTGGATTTTCAATGTACACTTCTCCTGCCCGTTCAATGGACCAATTGGGATTAACCTATTGGCAGACCTATTGCAGTTGTAACTACAATATTGTTTATGAATCCATATTTAGTTACGATAGCAGTTACAGTTGGATGATGCAACATAATGTAACCTCGTTTTCTGATGGCATGGCTCAAATAAAGACAAATTGTGGAGGCCAAACATTGAGAGGTCACGATTATATTCAATATTATTGGCAAGATAGTGGCTACGCTGGTGCAGGTGACACCTTAAACACCAGCGCGATCCTCACATATCCATAAACTTTTGTGTACCACTTTCCCAAAATGAGGAGCTAGAAAGATCATCTAACTCCTTTTTTAAATACCGGATGGAACAGTCTAAAGCTGAGCAGGAAACTATCAGGAATTCTTCCTGACCCAACCCTATCACCACATCAGTGAAAGATGGGTGGAACTGGCAGGTGACGGCACGCATACCGGGAACAGTTTTCTCATCAATTACACACCAGACGGGGTACCAATCTTTGCCTCCGCCTCCAACGCAGAGGGGAACAGTGTCAGCAGCTATCTCAAACCGGATGGCAGCCCCCGCGAACTAGTCCCTCAGATCAACCCTGACGGACCGGAGTATTCCTCCGGGGGCATTTCTGTGGAAAGTCTTGGGGTTGATTACGCCCAGGAATATCTTGACAATAGGGGACCTATCTTCAGTTCAGAGACAACCTGGGATCAACTGGACGGCGGCTCTGTTTTCAAAGTCATCACAACAATGGTATTGGAAGGCGGTCCAATGGAACTTTCATGGTTTCCTGAAAGGATCGAAAAGTTCATTACTACTTATCAAGTCGACGAGGAGACTGGCGAGCGAGTTTATTATTCAAGCCAGGCAGCGGGCGCTTCCGGAAAAATTTATCGTGAGAATTACGAACATACAACCACATTTGAGGTCATTTCCGAACTCCCGCCGGACATGGCCGCACTGATGGAAACGCTCCACTCGCTTGAGAAACAGTCTGGTGGATGAAAGATTACTGACCCATAAAGCCTCCTCGCCTTTTTAGGTGGTTTTGTTATTGTTCCAAATTCCTGACAGCGGTTCCCTTTCCGCGTCTATTCCACCCTATGGATGATTAACAAAAAATGGCGGTAAAACCGCCAATAAAGAGTCAAGCAGGAAAACAAATATCATGAAAGCGTGGTTTACAGCTTTCAGATAGATGATTAAGTTGTAACGATTCTTCCAGTTCCGTTTCACAACGGACTGGAACGACCGGAGATCAAACGTAAAATTTAAATCTTGATCTCGATATCCACACCCGCGGGCAGGTTGAGGCGCATCAGCATATCAATGGTCTTGGAATCTGGTTCCAACACATCAATCAGGCGATTATGTGTGCGGATTTCAAAATGCTCCTGGGAGTCCTTGTCGATGAAGGTGGAACGGCGAACTGTATATCTCTCCAGTTTGGTTGGCAGCGGCACTGGTCCGATGACCTTGGCGCCACTGCGCTCCGCCGTCTCAACAATCCGTTTGGCGGATTGGTCGAGAATACGGTGGTCGTAGGCTTTCAAGCGAATGCGTATCTTTTGTTTTGCCATAATTTTCCTAAATTATTTCCTGTTCGTTTTTTACACTTGACTTCATGTCCGGTGAAAACTCGCCGGGAATGATTTTCTTCAGTCGTTGGCGCTCACTTCATCAAAGACCGCGCCAGCTTATTTCTCTCCGAGGATTTTTTTCTTCATGGTCTCGGAAACCTGGGCGTAGTGCTTAAATTCCATGGTGAAGACACCACGGCCCTGTGTGGCCGAGCGCAATTCGGTGGCATAACCGAACATTTCCGAAAGAGGTACTTCCGCGTGAATAGCCTGGGCGTTGCCAAAACGGGTTTCCATTCCCAGGATGTTTCCGGCTCTGGAGTTGACCTGCCCCATGATGTCACCGGTGTATTCTTCCGGCACGGTGATTTCGACCTGCATAATAGGTTCCAGGATAACCGGTCCGGCTTTTTCTGCGGCGTCCCGGAAGGCAAAGATGGCAGCCATGCGGAAAGCCAGTTCACTCGAGTCCACCTCGTGGAAGGAGCCGTCCACCAAGGTGACCTTGAAATCGGTCATGGGGTAGCCCGCCAGGGGTCCGCTTTCGGCTGCCTCGAGAATACCTTTTTCCACCGCGGGGATGTATTCCTTGGGGATCGATCCGCCGCGGATCTTGTTCTCGAAAACGATACCTGCACCATTTTCCAGGGGTTCCATGTTAATCACCACATGTCCGTACTGCCCGTGTCCACCGGTCTGTTTGGTGTATTTGTAGCTGACTTCAGTCACCGCGCGGCTGATCGCTTCGCGGTAAGCCACCTTGGGTTTGCCGATGTTGGCCTGCACTTTGAACTCACGCAGCAGGCGGTCCACTAAAACATCCAGATGCAACTCGCCCATGCCGGAAATAACGGTCTGACCGGTGTTCTCATCCTGATTGATCTTGAAAGTCGGATCCTCTTCAGCCAGCTTGGTTAGCGATTCCGCCATTTTTTCCTGGTCTGCCTTGGTCTTTGGCTCAATCGCGATCGAGATGACCGGGTTGGGGAAGCTGATGCTTTCCAAAAGGACCGGTGCCGATGAATCACTCAGTGTGTCACCGGTGAAGCTGAAGCGCAGACCCAGAATGGCGCCAATATCTCCGGCAGCCAGTTCTTCGATGTCTTCACGGCGGTCGGCGTACATGCGCAGCAAACGACCCACGCGTTCCTTCTTGTCCTTGGAGGCGTTGTATATCGCGCTGCCCTGCTTGATCTTGCCGGAGTAAACCCGGATGTAAGCGAGGCGCCCCATGTAGGGGTCGGTGACAATCTTAAAAACCAGCGCGGAAAGTGGTTCGTTCGCGTCGGCAGATCGCAACACTTCGCTGTCATCCCGCAACAAAGTTGCTTTTACAGGCGGCATATCCAATGGTGAAGGCAGATAATCAATCACCGCGTCCAATACCGATTGGACGCCCTTGTTGCGCAGGCTGGTGCCACAAAATACCGGGGTAACCCTGGCATCCAGCACGCCTTTTCGCAAAGCCGCCTTAAGCTCTGCCAATTCAAGCGTTTCACCTTCGATAAACTTGCCGATCAGTTCATCATCCAGCTCGGCAATCAATTCAACCAGTTCTTTGCGCTTAAGCGCGGCTTCCTGTTGATATTCTTCGGGGATTGGACCCACGCGGGGTTCTTTTCCCATCTCATCTTCGTAATAGACCGCTTCTTCCTCGAGCAGGTTGATCACACCGATGAAACCGGATTCCATCCCGATGGGAATTTGCATTGCCAGGGCATTGGCGCCTAAGCGCTCCTTAATACTCTTGATCGTGCGGTCGTAGGAAGCCCCCATGCGGTCCATCTTGTTGGCAAAACAAATCCGGGGCACCTGATACCGATCGGCCTGGCGCCAGACAGTCTCGCTTTGCGGTTCCACACCCTGCACGGCATCAAAGACCACCACGCCGCCATCCAGCACCCGTAAAGAGCGCTGCACTTCGGCTGTGAAGTCGATGTGCCCGGGGGTATCGATCAAGTTGATCCGGTAACCTTTCCATTCCGCCGTAACTGCCGCGGAAACAATGGTTATACCGCGCTCGCGTTCCTGAGCCATCCAGTCGGTAACAGTCGTGCCATCATCAACGTTACCCAGACGGTAAGTCTTGCCGGTATAGTACAATATCCGCTCGGTAGTGGTGGTCTTACCGGCGTCAATATGGGCAATAATGCCAATATTGCGATAGCGTTCGAGCGGAAACTCTTCCATGGATAAACCTGTCGTGGTAGGGGTAATGCGAACCTAAATTCGAAAGTGTGAGAAAGCCCGGTTGGCTTCCGCCATCTTGTGAGTCTCTTCCTTGCGGCGGATGGAAGCGCCCTGGTTCTCAGCAGCATCCATCAATTCGCCAGCCAATTTCTCGGAGTAGGACTTTCCGGCGCGGGCACGTGAAGCGATGATGATCCAGCGCATGGCCAGTGTCAGACGGCGTTCCGGGGAAACTTCCATAGGCACCTGATAGGTGGCACCACCCACGCGTCGTGGGCGCACTTCCATCATCGGGCTGACGTTCTTAAGCGCCTGCTCAAAAACATCAATGCCTGCCTTGCCAGTCTTTTCGCCGATCAAATCAATGGCATCATAAACCAGAGTGGTTACTGTGCTCTTTTTGCCATTGAGCATGATACGGTTGATCATCATTTGAATATGCGCGTTGTTGTAGCGCACATCCGGAACGACTTCACGTTTTTCGGGTTTATATCTTCTTGACATAATTGCTCCTCAATCAAAATAGGACAAGGCAACCACGTTCACAGTGTGAGCGCGTTTACCCCACCCCAAAAGCATCCGTGTTTACTTGGCGCGCTTGGCGCCGTATTTCGAGCGGGCGCGCTTGCGGTCAGCAACACCAGTGGTATCCAGGGTCCCACGCACAATGTGGTAACGCACACCAGGCAGATCCTTGACCCTGCCACCGCGCACAAGCACAACCGAGTGCTCCTGCAGCTGGTGACCTTCCCCAGGAATGTAAGCCGTAACTTCCATACCGTTGGAAAGGCGCACACGGGCGATCTTGCGCAGAGCCGAGTTAGGTTTTTTAGGGGTCATGGTACGCACAATCGTGCATACACCCCGTTTCTGCGGAGCGCCCTTGGGTTGGCGCGTGCGTCGCTGCTTTTCGGAATTCAGCGTGTATTGCAAAGCAGGCGACTTGCTCTTCTGATGTTTGGTCTTGCGACCGTTTCGAACCAGTTGGTTAATTGTTGGCACTTTGCCTCCGTACAGCATAAAACTAATCAATTATTCATTAATCAAGGCCATCAAAAACTCGGATGGCCTCCTCTTTTGACCTACTGTGCCGGGCAGGGTTTAATTACACCTGCCGGGCAGGGTGAGGGATGATTCTATCACGCCCGTCAGGGTGAGTCAAGCAATCATCCCGGTAATCATTTCATCAATTCTTCGCCCAAACCAAGCAGACCGGTCTGAACCTTTGGCAACTGGCTGCGTTCGTCGTCTTTGCCAAACCTCATGACGTCACCGTCATCCATGATGGCTTCGACGGACAGGCTCAAACTTTGCAGCTCTTTAACCAGCACACGGAAAGCAGCCGGAATGCCGGGTTCGTCAATGGGTTCACCTTTGACGATGGCTTCATACGTGGCAGTGCGTCCAACCACATCGTCCGACTTCACCGTGAGCATTTCCTGCAGGGTGTGCGCGGCGCCGTAGGCTTCCAGCGCCCACACTTCCATTTCACCAAAGCGCTGGCCACCAAATTGGGCTTTACCGCCCAAAGGCTGCTGGGTCACCAGGCTGTATGGGCCGGTGGAGCGGGCATGCACCTTGTCTTCGACCAGGTGGTGTAGCTTCATTACCGTCATCATTCCGACTGTGACAGGTTGGTCATAGCGGTCACCGGTTTTGCCATCACGCAGGACCTGTTTGCCAATGGTCGGCACGGGGTTGCCCGTTTCCAACATGATCGCTTGGGCAGCCTTTTGCATCTGTTCCAGGCTCAAGCCCTCAGCCAGGGGTTTGCCTTGTTCTTTCGCCCATAAGTGCAGGCAGGCTGTAACAGCCCGTCCGTCCTGGGCATCGCGTTCCGATAGCGGAAGATTATCCTCAGGAAAAGCCGTGATGCTAGCAGGATCGTAGCCTTCATTGGTCAGCCATTCTGCCATTGCTACCCGGCGTGCCAGGATCTCATTCTCCTGAAGCGCGAACATATCATAACCCTTGTTTGCCAGCTTCTGCTCGAGGTATAACAGCCTCACCTCATGATCGTCTTTGATCATTTCGGGATCATGGTCAACTGTCTTTAACCATTCCCAGGCTTTTTCACCCGTGATTTTCCAGGCTTCGTCAATCATCCAGGCGCGTGCCAGTTCCGCTTCAATTTCCGCTTCAGAGGCGCCGTCGAATACTGGGGTGATCGCACGGAAACCCAGGCTGCGGGCAGCCCACCCGAGATGGGTCTCCAGCACCTGTCCGATGTTCATACGGCCAGGAATGCCAAGCGGGTTAAGGATGATATCCACTGGACGTCCATCCTCAAGGAACGGCATGTCCTCCACTGGTACAACCATGGAAACCACACCCTTGTTGCCGTGGCGTCCAGCCATTTTGTCGCCGGCTGTAACCTTGCGGCGCTGGGCAACGGAAACGCGCACCATCTTGTCCACGCCGGCTGAGAGGTCGGAATTCTCCTCCCGGGTGAACACCTTAACATCCACAACAATTCCGCGTTCGCCGTGGGGCATGCGCAGGGAAGTATCCTTTACGTCCCGGGATTTCTCACCAAAAATGGCACGTAGTAGGCGCTCTTCCGGGGTCAATTCTTTCTCACCCTTGGGAGTGATCTTGCCGACTAGAATGTCATTTGGACCGACTTCCGCGCCAATGCGGATGATACCGCTTTCGTCCAGGTCCCGGATGGTGTCATCGCCAACATTGGGGATTTCCCTGGTGATTTCTTCCGGACCCAGCTTGGTGTCGCGGGCTTCCAGTTCATACTTCTCGATGTGAATGCTGGTATAACGGTCCTCTTCAACCAGACGTTCTGAAATCAGGATGGCGTCTTCAAAGTTGAAGCCTTCCCATGCCACAAAAGCAGCCAAAACATTCTGACCCAAAGCCAGTTTGCCGTCTTCCGTGGAAGAGGAGTCCACAATCACATCACCCTTCTTAATCAGTTGACCCTTGTTGACTGCCGGGCGCTGGTCAATACAGGTGGATTGATTGGAGCGCTGGTACTTGCGCAGGTTATACTCGCGCAGGTCACCGGCAGCTTGCTTGACAATCAGCCGGTCTCCGGTAACGGAAACCACTTCGCCGTCGTCTTCAGCTATAACCACCTGACCGGAATCTGCCACCGCGGCGCCTTCCATGCCGGTTGAAACTGTCGGCACTTCTGGTCGCAATAACGGCACAGCCTGGGTCTGCATGTTCGAGCCCATCAGGGCGCGGTTGGCATCATCGTGCTCCAGGAACGGGATCAACGAGGCGCTGATACCCACCACCTGGTTGGGAGCCACATCCATATAATCGATATACTCATAGTCGTAAATGGCAAAGTTGTTGTGGAATCGGCAGGAATTACGGTGCAAAAACTCGCCATATTCATTCACGGGCGCGTTTGCCTGGGCAATCACATACTTGTCTTCCGCGTCTGCCGAAAGATGCTCGTAGTCATTGCTGACATAAGGGCGCACCAAAACAACCTTGACGCCAAATTCACGTATTTTCTCCGCCATTTCCGGGGTGATCCGTGTTTCGGTCTTGTACACCACCTCGCCTGTAGTCGGGTCGACGATGTCCTGCCGCAGCAGATGATCCACCAAGTTGGGATCATCTCCACTCATCGAACGGTACACCCTGCGGTAGGGCGTCTCAATAAAGCCATATTCGTTGACGGTGGCATAAGCAGCCAGACGGCCAATCAACCCGATGTTTGGACCTTCTGGTGTCTCAATCGGGCAGATGCGGCCGTAATGGGAGAAGTGCACATCCCGGACGTCAAAGCCGGCGCGTTCACGGCGCAAGCCGCCTGGACCCAACGCCGAGACGGTGCGTTTGTGACGCAGTTCACTCAACGGGTTGGTTTCTTCCATGAACTGGGAAAGCTGGCTGGAGCCAAAGAATTCCCGCAGGGAAGCCACCAACGGGCGGATATTGACCAGGCTGATCGGGGAGACTGGCCCGCCCTGTTCGCGGATGGACATGCGTTCCTTGATGACACGCTCCATACGGCGCAAACCCACGCGCAGTTTGTTTTGGATCAACTCACCCACCGTCTTGACACGGCGGTTGCCCAGATGGTCAATATCATCAGGGGGAATCACGCCGTTATTGATTTGGATCATGTGACGGATCAGACGGATAATATCCCACTTGGTGATCATGCGGTGCGAGATCGGCACCATGTCCTGCAAATCCAATTTTTGATTGAGTTTGTAGCGACCAACCTTTTCAAGATCATAATGGCGGGGATCAAACAGCTGCTCCACAATGTGATTGCGGGCATTATCCAGCGTGGGAGGCTCACCTGGGCGCAGCCGCTTGAAGAATTCGATCAAAGCTGCCTGGGAAGGCGTCAGGTTGTTGCCCAACTCGTACTTGGGTTCCTGTTCAAAAGAAGACTCAATGTAATGATGATCGGGATTGTTATCCACATCCTTGAACAAGTCCATGATTTCTTCGTCGGTACCGGTCCGGAGCGGCGAATCGGGCATACTGTCATCCACCGCCGCCAGCGCGCGCAAAAAGACTGTGATTGGCACTGTGCGCTTGCGGTTAAATTTCAGGATGATGAAATCGTTCTTGCGGGTTTCAAACTCCATCCAGGCGCCGCGATCGGGAATCAACTTGGAGGTTGCCATCCACCGGCCGGTGGCACGGTCCGGTTCGGCTTCAAAATACACGCCCGGTGAACGGATCAACTGGGAAACCACAACCCGCTCAGTGCCATTAATAATGAAGGTTCCCTTGGGCGTCATTTCGGGGAAATCGCCCAGGAACAGGTCCTGTTTGACCTTCTCGCTCATGTCGTTGCCTTCCAGTAAAACTGAAACATACAACGGGCAGGCATAGGTCAAGTCGCGTTCGAGACATTCCGCAATGGAATTTTTGGGCGGCTCAAACCAATAGCGCAGTCCAAACTCCTTGCTAAGGGGTGTGTTGCTTGGAAAATGTAGACGGAGATCATTTCCGTAAGATTCAATTGGTGATATTTCGTTAAAAAGGCTTCCCAAACCCTCATCCTTAAGCCGTTGGAAAGAATCCAACTGCACCTGGATGAGTTGAGGTAGCTCGAGCCCTACCGGGATTCGAGCATAAGTTTTTGGAGGCATCAAGTCAGTCATTCACTTCTCCTAAACAGTAGTTGAGCTTGCGCGGTGACACGACAAAGTGTCCACGCTTGAGTGATACGATCAAAGCGCAATATTTTAGTATATGCCAATTCATTAGAAGAGTCAATAGTTATTTCGCCGATTGTTTCAGGAAAAGATAATTTTACCACAATAATTATTATTTATAGGGAACTTTTCACATTGTATCGACATATTTTCCCTTTCTGCGAGATTGTTTTACACCCACCCCAAAATATTTCCCCAATTAAACACATGCTGGATTTATTCTACCACGTCCTGCCGCTCCATGGGCTTCTCCATCGGGATGCCCTTTTCCAGGCAGTACTGCTGAAACTTACCAAGATATTCCAGGTTAAACTGCCACAAGATCTGGCGCTCAAGCTCCCTTGAATCAGCCTCTTCACTCTGCTGCAAAAACTGGCTGGTTGTGCTGCTAGATCTCGAGAAATCCGTCGGGATGCGCGATCACATCGAAACCAAGCAAGGCTTCAGATTTTACTTGGCTGACATAGAGAATCGGGAGAAGCTTAATGTTCATCGCCCAGCCTTTCAGTTGATCAATACAATAGTTTATCAGCCATCTAGGGTTTTTCTCTGTTTGATAATAATCACAAAAGTCTTGACCATTTCATCCCATTGGAAATTTCTATCGTTCGAAGACATTATCATTTGACCTGATAGGGAATTTTCCCCACTTCTATATGAAATTTGGAGATTTTGCCTTTTTGTGTTTTCAAATATCTTTACCGCTCCTAACTTATGGAGCTTAAACTTTTGTGGAAGCTGTCTCGTCTTAATCACTAGAAAACCATCAAATTCAGGAGATTGATCATGGATGTTCAAATTTCACATCTTACAAAAAATTATGGCAAGGTCAGGGCATTAAATGAGATTGACCTCTCCATTCAAGGGGGAATGTTTGGGCTGTTGGGTCCAAACGGTTCAGGGAAAACAACCCTCATGCGCATCATTTCAACTTTACTGCCA
>JBAQMM010000181.1:0-8909 GCA_049302815.1 Anaerolineaceae bacterium
GCCCAGCCCCAACTGAACCCGGAAGCCCTGGTGCGGATGATTCCAACCACCGTCCCCGCCAGGAAAAAGCCGATCAGTCCGCCCATTATTGCCGGTGTAACCGACATGCGAATGAAATAGAAGAACAGCGCCAGCCCGGAAATAACCGAGACGCTTACTCCCATAATTCCCACCAGGGCTTCAATCGGATCCTTATCCCGGTCTCCCAACCAGACCCACCAGCACAAGCCTGGCAGCAGCAGCGCCAAGCCCGCCAGCAAGGCTACCATCTGCGCACACTCCCTGAATCAGGCAGTGCATCCAGCAGCTGCCGAACTGTTTTTCCCAGTTCCGGGTGCACCCACTCCGGGGCAATTTCCACCAGGGGTACCAACACAAAAGCCCGTTCTGTCATCTTCGGGTGCGGGATTTGCAGCCGCCTGGTATGGATAACCCTGTCTCCAAAAAACAGGATGTCTAGGTCAATCAACCTTGGTCCATAACGGAACGACTCTTCCCGACCCAATAAGGTCTCGGTACGTTTGAGGAAATTCAACAGGCGCAACGGGGTCAGGTCAGTTTCCGCCTGCACGACCCGGTTCAAAAAAGCTGGCTGATCCAAAAAGCCCCAAGGTTCAGTCTCATAAATGGAAGAGGTACAGACCAGCCGCAACCTGGCTTTCAGTGCCTGCCTGGCAGCTTCCAGGTTGGCGGCGCGGTCGCGCAGGTTGGTTCCCAAGCCCAAGAAAACTGTTGGCATGTGCTTACTTTCCTCGAACCGCGTAAAGCAAATCGGAAAGCAAGCCAAAGGCGGTGGTTTGCGGGTTCGGGTTGGATTCAAAGATGCCCAGCCCGGGCAGCACATCCAACTGAAACAGCACGAATGAACTGGTGCCACTCACCTGGTAAAGCGGTGAGGCGGGTCCGACCCTTTCCGGGTGTACCCGGGCAAAAAACTGCCCTTCCACGTCCCAGCCAGCCGAGCAGACTAGCTTCCATTTCTCGCCAGCCTGGCGGGCTTCCGCGATCATACCCGGCGTAATGCCGCGGATGCCGGTGGGCTGCACTTCCAGGGGCGTCAGAGGATGGTTCATCAGGACGGTGGAGAGGGCAGCCACCTTAATGGCGGCATCCCAGCCATCGACGTCGTTGCTGGGATCGGTCTCGGTGATGCCGATGGATGCGCCATAAACAATCGCTTGTTCCAGCGTCTCCCCGCCTTCCATCCGCTCCAGCAGCAGGTTGGTGCAGGAATTAAGCACGCCGCTGAATCCCAGCAGCTTCGCGCCCGCCAGGGGCTGCCGAAAAAGCGAAAAGATGGGCGCCCCATCCATAACCGCCGCTTCGAACAGGAAGCGTTTTCCCTGGCTGTGTGCCAGTTGGGTCAGGGACTGATAGCCGTACACTACCGGACCCTTGTTGGCGGTGATAACATGCATCCCTTTTTGCAATCCGGCTTGGATGTGACCCAGGGCAGGCTGTCCCATCCTCGGGTCGACCGGAGTGGTCTCCACCAAAACGTCCCCCGGGCAGGCTTGAACGAAATCAAGCGCACTGCCGGCAAAATCGCTGCTGCTCAGGCCGGTCAGGCTGCCGTTCTTTTCCAGGCGTGCCAGCGCCTGCTCAAGATCCAACCCCTGCGGGTTGATGACAGAGCCGTGTGAACCGGTACAAATCCCAGTAACCAGGCACTGCAGGTCAAATTCCTGCTGCAATTGTTCCTGTTTTTGCAGGAGCAGGCGGGCGAAAGCCTTGCCCACATTTCCGAACCCCACCAACGCCAGCCGAATCTTTTCAGTCATACCGACACCTCAAAATCCTGCGAATACTGCCTCAATTATAGCCATAAAGCTCACAAAGGCGGCCATGGGATCATCCACCGGTCGCTTTCCGGCTGCGGAAAACAACCGGACTGCAGCAAAGCCAGGCAGCGCTCCCGCGTGGCGCGAATTTCCTCACGGCTGAGCCATTTCCCCAGCAACTGGGATAGAGGTGGCTCTTCCAGCCCACTTGAAAGTTTTTCAAGCGCCTTCAACAGCTCCTCCGGAATCGGCTGACCGGCGAAGTCCCAGATCACCGTGCGGAGTTTGTTTTCAGCATGGAAACAGAGAGCGTGGTCAATCCCCCACAACCTGCCCTTTCTGTCTTTCAGCACGTGCCCGCCTTTGCGGTCAGCGTTGTTCACCACCAGATCAAAAACCACCATTGGCTTGAGGCTCTCCCGCTCGGATTCCCCCAGGTTAAAGTAATGCGCGTCCGGGTCATGTTCAATGTAAAGCTGCAGGGAGCCGGCGCTAGCCGGCAACCCCCGCGTGCGGTAAACCGTCGGTGGAACCAGATCCCAGCCGGTCTGTTCACTCAACAGGTATGCTGCCGCCTCGCGCCTGGGCAGGCTGGCAGATTCAAAATCCCATAAGGGGACTTGACCTCTGGCTGGTTTGTAGACCGCCCGAACTTCCACCCCATCCAAGGCACAAGCCACCAGAAAGGTAAAATTGGAACTGTGGGTGAACTGCCCCAACAGGGTCACCTGACCCTGACTGAGCACCTGTAGGATTGTGGCTTTGTCCATAAGCGGCTGGGGAATGAGAAAGATCGTTTAGTGCTTGTGTCCGTTATTCCGAGGAGAAAACTGCTCCTTGGGGAGTATGGGTTCCCCAGAGGAAAGCCAGGTGGGTCTTCCGCGTCCCGCCAATTCCTGAGCCCAGGCAGCCAATCCCAAAATCTGTGAGCGGGTGCACCAAAGCCGCACCACGGAAGGTTTATCCTCAGGGTTTGCCGGCACCTCTGCTTCCCGCAGGATCAGCACTACCATGTCATGTTCGATGTCATAGCCCATGCTCATTTCAGCCACCTGGAAGAGCGGATCAGGCGGTGGGGTAATCTGCATATCCGCTTCTTCATATTCCGGTGAGGCATCAGGCAGTTCAGGAAAACGCTCTTTGATTTCCATTAAAAATTGTTCTGTCCCAGGCGCCAGCATCTGCACCTGGTACTTTTCAATCAGCAGCGTTACCGTTTGGCGTTCACCGCTGCCTTGGATGTAAAAAATGCGTTCACCTGGCTTGCCGATGGCGTCCAGCTTAATGGTGAGAGTAGGGTTTAGTTCAAGATCAAGGTTGGGCATTACGTTCCCTTCTTCAAGAAAGTCTGCCAGGTTTTCCCTGGAAATAACCCTTTGTGAACCTACTCAGCAGCAATTCTAAATTGGTCTCCCCCCACATATCTGGTCAGTTCGCTCTTGATGGTCTCACTGAGCTCGGTGGTATCGTTCGGGAAGTCAATTTCGTAGTTTCTGTTCGCTTCTGAGATGCAAAAGGCAAAGCGCATATTCCCCGGGTGGGAGCTCAAATAACCATGGATGTGCTTGATGCGGCGCATGTCCTTGTCCACCTCTCCGCAGGATTGGATGTTGATCACCAGCCTCTGAGTGTAGGTCACCTCGCTGACCTGCTTCTGTTGCGGCGCTTCAATGACTGCTGTCGGTGCTGGCTGATCGGCTGGAAGTTCGGGAGCTTTGGGTTCAGCTTCAGACAGGGGTTCTGGTGCTGTTATCGCAGGTTCCGCAACCGGCTGCCCGTACGTATGAGTCCAATCATGCGGGCTTTCCTCCTCCTGCAAGGGTGGGGCAAAACCAGCTCCCTCAGGGTAGCTGTCAAACCCCTCATCCTCCCATTCTGGCCCATCAAAATCATCCGGGTCTCCGTCTGGGGAATCAAGTGGCTGCCCTTCCCGTGGGGTTGAGGTTGTCGCGCCGGTCCCGTAGGTGTAACGCGAAAGGACCGCCATATCCGGCAGGAATTTGGACAGCACCTGCTCATAGGAAGGCCCCTGGTTGCGGTAATCCACCCCTTCCGCTTTCAGGCCATCCAGTTCCACTCGGATGATCTGATCCACCAATATGCTCTCGCCATTGGCTTTGTGATCCACCTTGCCTTTTACCACCAGCAGTGCGCCCACCCCGATCACCTGGCTGCTCCGTTCCCACACGTTCGGAAACACCACCAGCTCGATCTCGCCAAAATTATCCTCAATGGTCACAAAGCCCATGTCTTTCTGGGTCTTGGTCGTCAGCGGTCGGATCTTTTTTACCAGCCCGCCCACGGTCACTGCCGCCTTATTCTCGACATCTCCAAGCGCGTTGGACAGGTGGGTGATTTGGTTGCTGATCAGGCTCATGGTGTTGCTGAGCGGATGATCGGTGACGTACAGCCCCAGCAGTTCTTTTTCCCATTCCAGCTGCTCGTTCGGATCCACTGCCATGGCAGGAAAAAGCTGCACGGCGGTGCTGTCTTCCTCGCCAGCCCCAAAAAGCGTCAGCTGCCCCATTTCAACCGCGTGAAAATGGCTGGCGCTCACGGAAACCATCTGCTCAATCGAGCGCAGTAGGGAATGGCGCTGTCCCAGGCTATCCAGCGCGCCCACCTTGACCAGGCATTCCAGCGGACGTTTGCCCACTTGACGCAGGTCTACCCGGCGCACAAAATCGGTGATGTCGCTGAAAGGTCGCGCAATCCGGGCAGCTATGATCATGTCCACCGGATTCTGACCAACGTTCTTGATCGCGCCCAAACCAAACCGGATGGCGGCGGTGTGATCGGGTTTATCTTCAATTTCAAAATCGTAACCGCTAAAATTGACATCAGGCGGGAGCACCTCAATACCCATGCTGCGGCATTCCGCCACGTAGTTGGCACACTTGTCATTATCGTTCTTCCAGGCGGAAAGCAGCGCGGTCATGTACTCGACCGGGTAATGCAGCTTCAGGTAGCCGGTCTGCACGGCAATGACGCCGTAGTCCGCCGCATGGCTTTTGTTAAATCCATAGTGGGCGAATGTTTCCCAATCCGAAAAAATCTCTTCGGCTTCTTCTTGAGAAATTCCGTGCTCGACCGCCCCTTCCACAAACTTGGTGTGATGTTTGGCAACCGATTTTACTTTTTTCTTGGCAATGGCTGAGCGCAGGTCGTCTGATTCGCTCGGGGTATACCCCGCCAGATCGATCGCCGCCTGCATGATCTGTTCCTGGTAAACCGCATAACCGTAAGTGTCCTGTAGGATTGGCTTGAGTTTCTCGTGTTTGTACTTGACCTCTTTTTTGCCGTGCATCCGCTCTATGTAATCTGGGATGGCTTCCATGGGACCGGGACGGAACAGGGCAATCATGGCAATGACATGGCCTAGTTCGGTGGGTTGCATTTGCATGATATACCGGGTCATCCCGTTGCCTTCCAGTTGGAACAAACCGACGGTATGTCCTTCGCTGATGTACTGGTAAACCTGCGGGTCATCCACCGGAATGTTTTCGAGCGTGAACTGCTTGCCATACCGCTCTTTGATGTAATCGCAGGCTTTTGACATGATGGTCAGGGTCACCAGACCCAGGAAATCCACCTTGAGCAAGCCCAGTTCGTTGATGCCTTCCATGTCGTATTGCGCCACGGATTTGATCGGCAAATCCTCGCTCTGGCTGGTGGGTCGGTGCAGCGGGACGTACTCGGTGATGGGTCTATCGCTGATGATCACCCCGGCAGCATGGGTGCCAACATTCCGAATGGCGCCTTCCATCCTTCCAGCGGTGTCAATCAACTTCTTCATCTGCTCGGAAGAGTCATAGGCAACTTTTAATTCAGGTGATTTCTCGAGCGTCTCCGCGATAGTGGCAGCCTTACCCTGCATCGGTGCTGGGATCATTTTGGCAACCCGATCCACTTCTGCCAGGGGAATGTCCATCACCCGTCCGACATCCCGAATGGCACCGCGGGCAGCCAGGGTGCCAAAGGTGATGATCTGGGAAACCTTATCCGCACCATATTTTTGGTTGCAGTATTCCATCATTTCTGCCCGGCGGTCATCTTGGAAATCCAGGTCGATATCGGGCATGCTGATGCGTCCCGGGTTCAGGAAGCGTTCAAACAACAGTTTATGCCGGATCGGTTCAACCGAGGTGATATCCAGCGCGTAGGCCACCAGCGAACCAGCGGCAGAACCCCTGGCGTTGTACCAAATGTTCTTTTCAGTGGCATACCGGCACAGATCCCAGACGATCAGGAAGTATTCATTGAAGCCCATCTCATTGATCACCCCCAGCTCGTAATCCAGGCGTTTAAGCACCTCGGGGGCTTCATCCTGACCAGGCATGCGTCTTGCCAAACCTTCCAGGCACAGATCCCGCAGGTAGGTTTTTGCAGTGTCACCGGTTGGCACTTCAAATTTTGGCAGGTGGTATTCCCTGCGGGAAAGGTCAAGCTCACAACTCTCAGCAATCTTGAGCGTGTTGCTGAGCGCGTCCGGCACTTCCCCGAACAGGTACTGCATCTCCTGGGGGCTGCGCAGGTAATAGGTATCGTTCGTCATGGTCATGCGGTTCTTGTCGGTCAGCAGCTTGCCCGTCTGAATCGCCAGCAGAATGTCCTGCAGTTCAGCGTCTTCCCGCTTGAGATAATGCACGTCATTGGTGGCAACCAGCTGCACCTGGTACTTCCTGGAAAGTTCCAGAATGCCCCGGTTGACCTGGTTCAGTTCCGGCAGATTGTGATCCTGAACTTCGAGGAAATAGCTATCCCGCCCGAACACGTCCAGGTACCAGCTGAGTGTGTGCTCCGCTTTTTCCTGGTCATTCACCAGCAGCGCCCGTGAGATTTCACCCGACAGGCAGGCGGAGGTGGCAATCAGCCCTTCCGCGTGTCCGGCAAGGTATGCCCTGTCGATGCGGGGATGGTAATAGAAGCCCTCGAGCTGGCTGGCTGTGGCAATTTGGAGCAGATTTTTATAACCCTGCATGTTCCGGGCAAGCAGCACCAGGTGAAAAGGTTTTTTATCCTTTTGCACATCCTTATCGTTCATCGAGCGGGGAGCTACGTAGGTCTCCAGCCCAATAATGGGTTTGACCCCGGCATTCATGGCGGCTTTGTAGAAATCAATCGTGCCAAACATGGTGCCGTGGTCGGTGAGCGCCACCGCCGGCATCCCCAATTCCTTCACCCGCGCGACCAGATCGCTGGGCTTTCCAAGACCGTCCAGGACTGAATAAGAAGAGTGAACATGCAGATGAACGAAAGACATTAAACCAAAACTTGACCCTGATTATGTTGTGTGGAGTGACCGCTTTACAGAATAACTCCAGGCTTTAAGCTGGATTCCAGATAAAACGATCAGCAAATAGAGTATAGCACAGCGGGCTTTTCAACGAGGAAAAAACTGAACAGAAAAAAGGTCTGGCGTATGTCTGAACTTAGGCCCACCTATTCGTTTTGGGAGAAGGGGTGTTGTTTGGTAAAAATGGGTTGACCGTAAAATTCCTTCACGGTGGTGATATCCTGGATAACCGCCTGGTCGCGCAAGTCTATCAGGATTTCTTCCGAGAGCTGACGGTTGGCGCGCATGGAATCCCCGAGGAAACCGATAATGATCAGCACAATCCCAACAATGGTCAGGGTGCCCCCGATCGAAACCGATTGGATGTACCGCCCCGCCGACTCATGGACGAACAGATAGTAGATCAGAAACCTCAGCAGCAGGATCAACCCCGCCACCGTCAGAACCGCACCGCTCGAAAGAAAAGTTCGCAGCGGTTGATACATGACGTAGGAGCGGATGATGGCACCGGCTTGTTTCCATATGAAGTGAAAAATCCCTTTATGCAGACGCGATTCCCGCTGGCTGGGATTGGTACTGATCGGTACATGCTCCAGCTTCATCTGTTTTTTCCCCGCCTGGATCAGAGTTTCCAGGGTATAAGAATAGGGATTGTAGACCTGCAGGGGCAGGGCGGCGAAGCGCGAGTAAGCTCGAAACCCGCTGGCAGCATCTGGCACGTTGGTGGATGATACCTTGCGGACGATCCAGCTCCCGAAGGATTCCATCATGCGCTTGAAGGGTGAAAAATTGTGGTTTTCCAGGAGCTGCCTATCCCCGATCACCAGATCGGCGGAGCCGGAAATGATGGGCTGGATCAGGCGCTGAATTTCGCTGCCCGGATACTGGTTATCAGCGTCGGTGTTGACGATCACATCTGCGCCAAGCGCCAGGCAAAGCTGAATCCCGGATATGAAAGCCCTGGAAAGCCCGCGGTTCGTGCGGTGTCGGATAACCACATCGGCGCCGTGGTCAAGGGCGACCTGCGCCGTCCCGTCGGTGGATCCATCATCAATCACCACCACTTGCACCTCGTCAATCCCCATATATTCCCGTGGGAGCTCGGAAAGCACCGTAGGCAAGGTCAACGCTTCGTTATAGGCAGGGATCTGGATGACTAATTTCGTCACATGAGGCTCTTTCGCTGAATTGACGGGTGTACTTTTACAATTCTAATCGTAAATACAGAATTTTGGTGTTTCTCATTGTAAAATTGGACCAACCAAGCAAGTTTTGAAAATGTGGTATTAATCAATTGTGAAAGCCCAAAAGCGCATCCTCACCTGCCTGACCCTGGTTGTTGTGTTGCTGGCGTCTGCCATCCCATCCCAAACCACATCAGCCCGGTCCGATTTCCCTCTCAATTACCACCCTGAGGTCAGCGCCTACGACCTGATTTTAGCCATGAACACCCTGCGCATGTCTTTTGGGCTTCCGGCCCTGATCGAAGATCCCATCGTTGACGCCGTGGCGCAAAGCACCGCTCAAATCATGGCGGATCAACAGCTCTCATGGCATATTGGCAATGTAGGCGGCCGGCTTTCTGCTGCCGGGTATGGCGGGGGAGGAACTGTTTACGCCACCGAAAACTTCGCCATCGGATACGGTGCCACGGTTGATGAGATTATGGTCATGTGGTCGGATGAATCCCACTTGCTGCCTGCTGTCAAACCGTATTACTGCAACGTCGGAGCCGGCACTGCCACCGCAGCCGATGGCTCAACTTATTACATCCTGCAGGCTGCCTACGTTTCCGGACAGGAATGCGGCAGCTACACTTCCCCGGGCGGACC
>JBAQMM010000182.1:0-27200 GCA_049302815.1 Anaerolineaceae bacterium
TTATGATCACGATGGCTGTCATATGTGGCTCACTTGCTGATAAAGTTTGAGTGAGGTGTAAAAATTGAACACAAAAATGGCAAAAAAAGCTTGTTTTATTGCCAGACAATAAGATGCAATTGCCCTGCTTGAATACCCCACATTTTGGTGTGAGGGTTCAATGCTTTTGAGAGTTTATTAATTATAATAATTATAGTAATTGGGAAAGTATTTTACTATACAATGTTTGGGCTATGCTATAATTTAGCAAGAAATCCAGTATTTTAATAATAGGAGCAGAAACATGACCAAAATCATTAATATTGAAGGTATCGGACCAGTCTATGCTAAAAAATTGCAGGAAGCCGGAATCAATAGTGTCGAGTTGTTATTGAAAGAAGGCTCCACGCCGAAAGGTCGTGAGGATCTTGCAGCCAGGACAGGCATTGATAAAGGCTTGATATTGGAATGGGTGAATCATGCCGATCTCTATCGGATCAAGGGTGTGGCAGAGGAATACTCCGACCTGTTGGAAGAAGCCGGCGTGGATACTGTCGTTGAGTTAGCCACCCGAAAACCTGAAAATCTGCATGCCAAAATTCTGGAAGTGAACGCCTCCAAGAATCTGGTTCGCCGACCACCAAGCCTTGCTCAGGTGGAGAAGTGGGTCGAAGAGGCAAAAACTTTGCCGCGTGCCGTGCATTATTAGTATTAGATCGACTGTTTCCCAATTTAATATGCTTGAAATCTTTCGGCTATCTTTAAGGATTCTGAAAGTTATTTATCTGTAAAGAATAAAAAAACCGCTCCAAAAGAGCGGTTTTTTGTTGATATGGATCTTATTTCTTTTTACCCAGCCTGCTCAGGATGGCGTTGATCACCAAGGGCACCGGATTGTTTCGGTCTTCCCACTGACCAAGTGGGCTGGCTGAGTTGAGTGTCTGCATGCTGGTTTCCGTTGTGTATCCGCCTTGCTGCTTGGCGGCATAGTACGCCAGCCTGGCAGAAAGCAGGTCGGTCATATCACGACCATCGGTGTTGCTTTGTTGGTTGCCCGTGAGACTTCCAAGCAAAGAGCCAATCATGTCTTCACTGCCTGATTGCGGTTGGGTTTCGTCCGTTGAGCTGCCGCCCAGACTGGAGAGCAGGGAACCGAGCAGGTCGTTACTACCCGACTGCGTTTGCAGTTGTGAGGTCGAAGCCCCACTCATCAAACCTGACAACAGCAAACCCACCACATCCCCAGAGTCTGGGGATTGAGATTGCTGCGGTGTGCCAGTCAGGTTGCCTAACAGGCTTCCTAACAGATCACTGCTGGCAACGCTGTTGGTGGCTTGCACGGGTTGTTCCGTGCCCATCATGGCGTTGATCAAGGGTCCAACAGTATCCTTGTTAACATCCTTGCCAACAAATTTTTGGGTGGCATTCTCAAGACCCTTGGCGCAAACCTGGGCTGAGCCGCTTGTGGATTTTTCCCGTAGGACTGGCTGGCTAAGCGGGCTGTTCTGAGGCGGGCTTGGCCTTCTGTTTGGTCACGGCTTTTTGAACCAGTTTGAAGGTTTGGACCATATTGGTGCCATGGTCGTGATTGTAGGTATCAGCTTCGTTCAGCGATACCTCGTTCTGGCTCAAAGTTTTGGTGACAGCCCTAAAAATTGAAGAGAGATTTAATGCCTGCGCTATTGGGGTGCCTGGCTTACTTTAATTCGTCGGGGAGTACAGGGATGCGAAGAACCTGTCCAGGAACGATGATATTCATATTTTCCCCGATGATGTCCTTGTTGAATTCATAGATCAACTTGTAGTAAGGGGGTGTGGCATGACCATAATATTGCAAAGCAATGTGGCTCAAAGTGTCAGAAGACTTTACCGTATGGGTGGCGATGATCGCGTTTTTCCTGGCTTCTTCGTCCGCGAGTTTCCGGGCTTCATCTTCAGCCTTTTTGGCTTCGGCTTCAGCTTTGTAGCGTTCAGCTTCTTCAACGCGCTTTCGGTTGGCTTCTTCCACTTCCTTGGCTTTGGCGGCTTCTTCAGCCTGTTCTTTTGCTTCGGCTATGTTTTCTTCAGTTTCCTTTTTGGCTTCTGCTCCGAACTCTGCTCTTTGCTTTTCAGCAATGGCTTTGGCTTCAGCTTTGGCGGCTTCTTCTTTTTCGTCCCGGGTGCTGAAAGCGTCGCCTATCTTTTGGAAAATGTTTTTCTTTTCTTCTGCCATGTCAAACTCCTTTGTACAGCATTAATGTCGCGGGCGAGTCTATTAGCCTCGTTGCGGGTGGAAGATTATGAAATATTAAGGATTTTGCAAAGATTTCAACTGGTCTTTAATAATTCAAAGTTATTATACTGTATGATGACTCCACTGCAAAAAGGTCAGTTTGAGATTTTCATTATACTGAAGTGGGTATGATTCACAGAAATTCGCATTGAAATGCAACCTCTAGCCCATAAAAACGCTAAAATATGACCCAAAGTGGGGCGAACCTGAAGGGAAATTTTGAAAACCTAGTATTTGCAGCGGAGTCATATGATGTTTTGGAATTTCATTGTTGCACCGATGATGGTGGTCACTGTGTATACTTAAACAGCTCCTCGCTCAACCTAATTGGATGCTTTGAATTAAGAACTCAGATGGAAGACCCGAATAGGGTAGTCGGAATATGAATGATGCTGGAGAAGCTCAGATCAACTGAACGTTGGGATGATGAACCTCCTGCTGCTTTCCGTTAAAGGGTAAGTTTTATTGTCTCCACATAGTGTTGTAAAGTGTCCAGTTCGTCTGAAGACAAATGCAAATCTAATTGTTCCAATGCCAAGAGGCAAGCTCCAATGACGGGCGGCAGCTCTGCCAGCATGATGCTGCAAGCGGGCATCTCTTCATGGACTACCTTGCGCAAAGGATTAATGACTGTTTCACCAGCTTTAAACACTCCGCCAGTCAGCGCCACTTCGAATCGGTCTGTGAATTTCAACTTTTTTGCAACCGTTAGGATGCATTCCGCGAGATCTTCCGCTCCCAGATCTATGATTGCCTTAGCAGTCTCATCACCCATTTTCGCTGCTTCGATAACCGATGGACCGATCTCTGCAATCTCAGACCTGGAAATATTATGTGCATAAATTCGGCTTAGAATTTCATCGATTTCAGAAATATTCAATTTATCTAAAACCATTTTGGTCAAAACGGTGGGCTTGGCGCGTCCATCGGCTGCTCGTGTCGCAGCTCTCATAGCTTGAATCCCAAGCCAATAGCCGCTGCCTTCGTCTGCAATCAACGGTCCCCATCCTCCCGACCTCCAACTCAACCCTTCAAAGTTTCTTCCATAGCAGGATGATCCTGTTCCAGCGATTTGGACAATTCCCGGTCTTCCTGAAAGACCGCCGGCTAAAGCAATTCGGATATCATGATCGATGCCGATGTGGTTTGATGGTGCCAGGTTTAGCTCTGTTGCGATCTGGCGAACTATGTTTCGATCTGCTTCGGAAGAAAGCCCCGCCAGCCCCAAGAAAATTGCATTAAATGAGCATTCTGATAAACTTGCCATTTGACAGGCTGATTGAACTGTCTTGCTGATGTTTTCTTTTGTTGCCTCAACACCTATATCATCATAATTTGAGGCACCGCCAATACCGATACCCAGTAGCTTGCCTTTTTCGTCCAGGATCGCAGCTCGCGTACTTGTCCCACCGCCATCAATACCGAGTACATAGAGTGTCATATCTGCTGCCTTTCATTCGTTTTGACTCTGACGTAGTGCATCTCAATTGTAGGAGTACTAAAAAAGTTAGTAACATCTCATCTATGATGCTCCAAAAAGCCTATTCAAGAAACTGATTTTTTCCTTGACCTGGTACATATCCCCGCCTTCATGGTTGTTGAAGCGCCAAATTCGGATGTCTTTAGGTCCAGCATAGTAGTTGTAAGCCGCAAAGACCGTTGAAGGAGGGCAGATTGTGTCCATCAAGCCCACTGAAAAAAGTGAGGGAGCATTTGCCCGGACGGCAAAATTCATCCCATCAAAATACGAAAGCGTGTTAAAGACTGTTTCAATTTTGTCTCTGAACACATGGCAGTATGTGGCAATCTCATTGTATGGTGCTGTGTCAGTCACTTCTGTCGCCCGACGAAAATGGCATAAAAATGGAACATCTGGCATTACTGCTGCAAGATGACCATCCAGGGCGCTCACAGCCAAAGAAATTCCGCCACCCTGGCTTCCTCCACTGGCAACAATTTTGTCTGGGTCAACTTCAGGATGCGCTCTGGCGGTTTCGATTGCCCTGACTGCATCGGTGAATACTCTTCGATAGTAATATGTTTTCGGACTCGAGATTCCCCGAGTTAAGAATCCAGGATATTGCGGATTGGCTCCGTCAATTTCCGGATCCGGAGTATCCCCCGGGAACCATGTGCCGCCTTGCCCGCGGGTGTCCATGATTAAATTGGCATAACCCAGGCTGCTCCACAATAGCCAGGTATAGGGGACGCTACGTCCGCTGCCATAACCAATATATTCAACAACACAGGGAAGTGGACCGCTTCTTGTGTGGGGCAGCAAAAGCCAGCCCTTAATTGGTTGCCCACTATACCCATTGAAAGTGACATCATAAGTATCAACTGTCTTTAAATTGAAGTCAACCGGCTTGAATTCGGGATTCAATGGGTAATTACATGTCTGTTGAAGAGTTTCTTGCCAAAATTTATCGAAATCTTTTGGTTCATCGCGTTCAGGCAGATATTTTTGGAGCTGATCTAAGGGTAAGTCGTATAGCATGGTTACTGTTCTCCTGAAAACATTAGGCACGGGAAGGAAGATAGGTCATCTTAATCTTGCTTTTACCACTTTTGCTTTTTTCATCCCTTGGTTAACCATTTTGTACTTTCCGAAACACGCCGGTATTATCACTGTTTCGGAATAGTCTATTTCAACAAACTTATTCGGGTCTTCAACTGAATAAAGTTCAACTGAGTCGCCTTCAACAAGCGTCAACAGATGGAAATTATTGGATGTGTCATCTTCGATTTCTTGGTCAAACTCGATCCGGTAAACAACATGGAAAAATTCTTTTCTGTCTCCAATTAAATACTCTTCCCAACCACTCCCAGATCGAATTAAGACTGGCTGCTGAATTAAGTTTTCAGCAACCCATTTGCTTCGCCGAAAAGGTTTGATGACATTAAAGGCATGTTCGATGTGAATGGGTCTCATTGACCCATTCAGGTCAGGTCGAAGGTAGTCATAAATCTTAAAAGTATACCGATAAGTGGTTGAACTGATCTCCAGAACTACCAACCCTTCACCGGCACCATGCACCGTTCCCGGAGGGATCATCAGCAGATCGTGTTTTTTACCCGGTACCTTATTGACAAAGCGATTACCATCTAATTTGATGCCTTTTTCCTCCGCCAGAAGAGCAGCTTGCTTGAATTCCTGTAGGTCAGCGTCTTCTTTTAACCCTAAATTTACGGTTGCTCCTTTTTTTGCATCGACCAGATAATACATTTCGCCCTGGTGATAGGTCTCTCCAAAATTCTTTTGGATATAGGAGGTTCCTGGATGAACCTGAATAGATAGATCGCCCCCATCCATTGTATCCAGGTAATCGAACCGAATCGGGAATTCTCCATTGAACCTCCGCCTGGGGATGTTTCCCATAATCAGATCGTATTGCAGGTAGAAAAAGGTGGTCCAAGGAATTTCTAATGTTTCTTCACCAACCTTTACCAACAAGCTCATCTCAGTGGCAATGACCTCAAAACTCCAGGCACAGTTGACCCAGTCTGTGGGAAGTTCCCGGATTCTTTTTAACCACTGCCCTCCCCAAGGGCCAGGTTCATAAAAATACTTTAATCGGATTGGGCTATTTGCCAGGGAATTGGTAATCTTGAGAAAGGTATTTGTCGCAGTCAGGACTGGTGATTCGGTGTCATTACCATCCACATAATAATCAAGACTTTCCAAAAGGCGGTTTCTATGGGAATCGTTGACCTGCATGTCTACATAATACAATTTCTTGGGGCCTATGCTTTGGGTCTTGCCGGATGACTCCCCCCAGTCTTTGTTGCGTTTTAGAGTCGTTTCTCTTGATAGATCGAAATAAATCTTAATATCGTACTCGGAGCGGAGCTTCTTCAGAAGAGTACCTGTTCCATAACAAATGACGATCAGAGGCTGCGTTGGTTCACTGCGTTTCTTTAATTTAACCAATTTTGTCTTTAGCTCTTGAATCTTTTCTGGATCATACAGGGTACTGAGCTCTTTTTTGTAAATCTTCCCAAATATAGGGTCGGATCCCAAATAGGGTTGAAGCAAATTATCGGTTTTTTCCTTGGATAACTGGCTGTTTTCAACGTTGATAAAGATAGTTTCAACGTTTTTATCCGTAAACAGAACTTTTAGGTGTGAGATGATTGTGAGCCAATCTGTACCCGGATAACCATCTATTCCAACGATGCATACAGGGTTCTTTTTGTTAATCTTGCTCAGGATGGTTTGGCGTAAGAAAGCATCTACATCTTTCCAACCGGAGACCAATACATCTTCATGATATAACTGAATAATGGGGTGATTGATCAATCTTTCAGTTTTCTTTTCTTCTTTACAAGTCATAACACGGTCTCCAATACATGAAGTAAATTTTATTCCTAAATCCGTCAAACACGGGTTAATTAGCCAAAATATATGTTACAAAAACCATATTAAAATTACCAAGGTATCGCGCAAATTATCCTGATTAGATCAATCCTTCCTTACGCATTAACTTAACCATACGACTCAGTTCATGCGGCCTTACCATCAATAACTTGCCGCTGTCTCCGCCATCCCTGGCATAGGTCATGGCTTTTTGCAGGTTATGCAAGCTGGAGCCTTTTCCGGCAACACCGAAATAACAGGGGGTCATGCCCCAGAACGGAGCGTCCAATCCCATCAGAATCCATCCTTTTCGATTGGACTCAAGAATCGTTTTTTCCCAAGCTTGAACTTCATTTTTTGTATCGAAACTCCAGTGTTCAATCTGTTGATTAAGCGCCACAAAATTTCCATTTGAATACATAATTTCCGGGAATTTGTTTTCTTGCTTGTAGGTAATCATATATTCGAAACCGGCTTTTTCGATTGTTTCGAATGGTGGTTCAGCAGTATCGTGTTGATACTTTGGGCAGGCATCCTGGAACGAGTAGTACCCTAACGGAAAGTGTTTCTTTCCGGCCCGCTCAGTTATCACGTCCATTGATTTGCGGAAATTTTCTAACAAAGCCTCTGAACTCAAGTATCCTTTTGCTTCCGTTGCCACACCCATGCCAGCGCTGGAGAGAAGCGGTTCAGCGGTTGGGAATACGCCCCCCATTTCTTTACTGATATAGAGCTGCTCAAGCTGTTCTTCGCCATATAACCAATAGGTCGCTGGGAATGCCAAACCATCCACTAAACCGTCAATGGAATGCAAATCCAAGTAACGTGTTACGACCGGCAGATGTCCTAAATCCGCTGCATAATGAACGAAACAGACCGGGAGCTTGCCATCATGAATTTGTTTTAATAGAAATTCGTCGTCGTATTCCTTATCCCACGGATCGGGCGCTTCTTCCAACCAAGATTTAGGCAGTTTTGTCTGGTCCTTAATCGTAATACCGACTTCGACATCATGGACCAATGAAAAGACGATATCCTGTTTTGAAAGGTCGCTAATAATTCCGTCGTCGTACACCTGACTTCCCCATACCAATTTATTTCCGACTTTGTCTGTCAGCTCACCCAGCAATTTGGCAGCCTGAGGTAAAGATTGAACTGCAGCAATAGGAAGTATGCGTTCACGCAAGTATTTTGGAGTCCAACGCAGGGTAATTGGGTCGTTCCCAAGAGCAAAACCTGAAGCCTTGTCCAACCAGCGTTCAGCCAACCTGCCCGTTATTGTGGTGTAGTTATCGTCTGGCTTGACGGTATCGATGATTTCTACTGCCAAGCCCATGTCCTCGAACCGTTTTTTAGCTTCATCAGGGCAGAAGATTAAGCAGACCTTTTCAAGGCCCTGGTTAATCAGATGTTTTACCTTATCATCAGGCCACTCATAGTAGAATGCGAGGGCGTTCCGATAAAATGTTTCTGGGTAGCAAAAGGTGTCTAACTTTGACTCGCCTGGGATAATAAAATCACCCAGTTCGACCCTTTCATTGGGAAATTGGAATGTACTGGATGGAAATACCACGGCTTCGGTTGGTAATGGCTCATTGAACATAGCAAAGATTTCTTCGTAAAACTCATCCAGATCGAGGGAACATTTTTTTACTATCTGAGAGTTGCCTCTGCCCAGTAGAAATCTTTCGAATTGAATCGGGGTCTCTTCGGTAAGAGCAAAAAAGTAGATTGTCTTATAGAAATTAGCCGTGAAATAGAATTGTTCATCATGCTTATTGCCAGTATAGGGCATTGCATCACCAATATCGGCAAGGCTGGGTCTTACACAAAAATAGCCATCATAGGCAATGCCTTTTTTCTCGGCTAACCATGCCAAGACAGGTAGTGCGGTTGCACGGGCGGGGCAATTTTCATGGCTATAGAAAAAAAGCAAGTTTTTGGAATTCGTTTGGTCGGTCATTTTTCTCCTGGATGAATTGAATATTGTCTTAATTTATTACAATAGTTGAATATGTTAGGATGCCGCAACCCAATGCATCGGTTCATATTCTATGAAAGATGGAGCTGCTGAAAGAATATTTCGATTCATTTCATTGCTATCCAAAACCTCAACTTGCCCTTCCCACTTTTTATCAACGGTTGGAATGGAGTCGATCAGGTTTTTTGTGTAGGGATGTTGTGGATGGTTAATTACCTTAACTGTATTTCCTTTTTCTATGGTTCTCCCGCAATATAGAATAAATATCTCATCACTAATCTGATACGCAGTGCTGAAATCATGGGTAATATAGATGAATGATATACCATGCTCATCGCGAAGTTTAACCATGAGTTCCAGAATCATCGCACGCAGGGACACATCGATCATTGACACGGGTTCGTCAGCGATGATGAGGCTGGGCTTCAACATATAAGCCCGTGCGATCATGATGCGCTGAAGCTGGCCCCCGCTTAATTGGTGGGGATAACTGTATAAAACATTCTCTCCTTTTAAGTTGACAAGATTAAGGGCATCTTCGATTAATTCGCGTCCCTTCTTTTCGTCTGTAGTGAGTTTAAAATTCTTCAGCACAACATCAAAGACATGTTCCACCCTGTAAAACGGGTTGTAAACTGAATAAGGGTCCTGAAATATGGCTTGAACTTCGCGGCGATACTTGACCATTTCATCTTTTTTCAGTGTAGAAATGTCCAAGCCTTTATAGATTATTTGGCCAAATGTCGGTCTTGTAAATCCAAGGATTATATTTGCCAAGGTGGTTTTGCCACTGCCACTTTCTCCGGCGATTGTAATTATTCTTGCAGGTTGTTCTGGCAGGATTAAATCAAAATGCTGAAGTGCGACCATTTGGCTACCGTTTTTTTGGGGGCTTTGCCCGTATATCTTGGTTAAATCAACTATGTCCAACAACTGTTGATTCACAATTTATTCTCCTTATCAACATATTTCCTTACCGGAGATCTTTGCACTTGCCACCAGATCTTAAAAGAGTAGAAATCCATAACTACTTCACCTTATTCATTTACTATTACCCAGTGACCCGGCGAGACTTCGGTCATTGAATAAGCCTGCCTTAATTGGTGGTTTATTACTTCTCGGGTTTCCTCATCAATGCCGGAGAGAGGTTTTTGCCGTGAAATTGATGGCATTGATTGGATTAACATCTGTGTGTACAGATGCCTGGGCGAGGTTAACACTTCCTGAACTAGTCCAATTTCTACGATGACACCATCGTACATTACTGCAACCCGGTCTGCCAGGTTAGCGATTAAACCGATATCGTGCCCAATCAATAAAATGGATATGCCAAGTCGTTTTTTTATATCCAAAAGGGTCTGTGCTACTACTCGCTGTGTAATTACATCCAATGCACTGGTGGGCTCATCAGCGATGACCAGCGACGGATTCAAGGAAACAGCCATGGCAATTCCAACCCGTTGTTTCATACCACCGCTAAGCTCATGCTGGTACTGGTTATACACACGCTCTGGAAGTCCAACCATTTCGAGCAGCTTCTTTATTCGAATTTCCAACTCATGCTTGTCCTGCCTGCCTTCATGGGTCACAATGCCGTCCGAAATTTGATCTTTTATTCTCATGGTTGGATTTAAGGAATTCATGGTGCCCTGAGCCACTAACGCCAGCTCACTCCAGCGCAGGGCTCGCAATTCCCGTTCATTCAGCTCTAGAAGATTAATTTTCTCGTTCAGTCGTATTTCGCCCCCTGTAATGCAGCCTGGTTTTTGCAGTAATTGGAGAATTGCCATCCCGGTTGTGGTTTTACCTGAACCGGATTCACCAATAAGTCCCAGTATCTCGCTTCGGTAAATGTCAAAATTGATTGACCTAACCGCGTGAACTGTCCTTGCTGGAGTTAAATAGTCCACTTTCAATTGTTTTACTTCAAGAACCTTCTCTATTGTGTCAGAATTCATTTGGACATCATCCCATCCTGGTTTAGTTTGTTCTCAACCTTGGGTTTGCAACCTCATCCAGACCAATAGAAATAAGGAGCAGACTAAGAAAGATAATGATCAGCACGCCAGTGGGCAATCCCCACCACCACCACATTCCGCGAAGAATAGCGGAAGAGTTGATGGCATTGTTGAGGGTGATGCCCAATGAAGGTATTCGCTGAGAACCTAAGCCTAACACCTCCAGCCCAACCATTACTAAAACCGAGTAAGAAATGCCTGAGGTTAATTGAGAGACCAGGTAAGGTAGCAAATTTGGCATCATTTCTTTAAACATGATCGAAAAGGTAGAAGAGCCAGATATTTGCGCCAGTTTAATGTAACCGGAATGTTTCATGGACAAAACTTGTGCTCTAAGAACACGTGTTGGATTTTGCCAGGCGAACAAGGCAAGCAAAAGTGCCATGGTAAAGAAACCAGCGTCTGGAATCATCGCCTGAATGAGGATCAGCACCAACAATGCTGGAATTGTGATTGTTATGTCGGTGCTCAACCTGACGATACTATCAATCCGACCCTCCAGGTATCCAGCGGAAAAACCCAACACGATACCGATTGCCAGCCCTATTGTAGCGGCCACGAATCCTATCCCCAGAGAGTAAGGCAAACCCACCAGTATTAGCGCTAGCATATCCCTGCCTGAGTTATCGGTACCCAACGGGTGTGCCCAACTGCCAACCTGGTTGCGGTATGTGAAACTGACTGGAGGCAGGTTTAGAGGAGAGCTGCCGACATTTACCAGCTCTGTATCCCATACGATAAGCCCAATTCCAGCCAGAAGAATAAGTGCACCAAGTATCGATAACCCTATTATCAACTTGCTATTATTCCAAGGGCTGTGTTTAAAATCTGAATGGATAATTGCCTTTTCCTCTTTTATCGAATTCTCTTGGGCACCAATCTGAACTGGTTCACCATTTGAAGCTAACATACTTATTCTCCTTCCCGTGAGATTCGTGGATCGATAAGAGGATAAAGCAGATCAATTATGAGAACCGAAATTGCAGTAATTAAAATTATCATGAAAGAAATGGCTTGGATTACCGGGAAATCTTGTTCTCGGATAGCCCTGAACAGGAGCATTCCCATTCCTGGGTAGGAGAAGATCATCTCGACCAAAACTTGACCGGAAATTAACCCTCCCATGCTTAAAGCTAATGATGTCAGTTGAGGGAGCAAGGCATTTCGGACTCGGTACCGATATAAGGTATAGAATGGATTGAGCCCTTTAGCTTCAGCCAAACGAACATAGTCTTCTCCTGCTGTTGTGATTACCATAGATCGCATACCGAGAATGGTCCAGCCCATGTTTACGATCAAAATTGACATAACCGGAAGGGCGCCATGCTCTATCACGCTTTTGATAAATGGCCAGTTCCACCCTGGATCTACAGTATTACTGTAAGCTCCAGCCAGCGGGAACCAACCCAGATGATTTGCAAAGATGGAAAGTAAGAATAATGACGATAAAACCGGAGGAACTGAAGTAAAAACTAAATTGGCTGGAAGGATTGTTTTGATTACTCTTGGAGTTCGTTCCCAGCCGAAGAAAGCCCCCAAGGTATTGCCCAAGAGGAAGATGATTAAGGTGGTCACAATTCCAAGCCCTAAAGTCCAGGGTAAGGCTGAACGAATCATGGTCGCAACCGGTGTTGGATAATGCGCAAAGGATTGACCGAACTCGAACCGAAAAGTGTTCCACATATACTTCAAATATTGAACATATCCAGGTTCGTTGAGACCATAGAGTTCCTTGTAGTGGTCGATGATTACATCTATCTGTTCAATTTGACCTTTTTGCATCTCCAACTGCCGCCACATTGTCTCCACTGGGTCGCCGGGTATGGCTCGTGAAATTAGGAATATTAGAGTAGCACTTATAAAAATGGTCAAAAAAAAGATACCAAGTCGACGCAGAACATATTTTAGAGTGAGACCACCCATGCATCACCTTCTTTGGGAACTGATGGTCAGGACATCTGCGAAAGTAATGTTTTTGGGAGCATTTATCGCAGATGTCCTGAAGTGTAAATACTACTTGGTTACAGGTTGAATATTATGAAGGATCAGATGGGTGCTTTGGACCCAGGTTGAAGGAATTGCATATGGATTCTCTGCTGTCGGCCAGTTCGTCCAGTAGGTGGTGTTGAATGGTGTCAACATGGAGGCTTGCGTCAATGTGACGAAAGGCATATCTTCCATGAGGTATCCATAGGCTTCTACCACGACCGGAACACCGGCTGGATCGCCGGGAGCCAATTCCTTCAGATTTGCAACTGAAGTACGAAAGGCTTCCCAATTGCTGCCTGACCAACGTTCCATGCCGCCTTTTGTGTCATCAGCTCCACCGGCAAAAGTAATCAATGAAGCGTAAGGCTCGTTGACCCCGCCGCATTGGAATGAAATCGAGCCCTCGAAATCTTTGGCAGGATCACCGCTTTCAGCTTGGGCGGATAACCAAGTGCCATAAGAGAGTACCTGCACCTGGGAGTTGATTCCAATCTTTCGGAGTTGTTCCGCAACTACATCTGCTATTCGACGTACTTCAGTTGACTCTTCCATTGAGAGTATGGTCATGGTAAGCTCCTGACCATCTTTTTCATAGAATCCTTTGTCATTCAACGTCCAACCGCTGGATTCTATTAGTGCTTTAGCCGCTTCAGGATCGCCCTGAAAATTAGCGGCTAAGCCTGCCTCTTTAAGCGCATCATTATATTGAGACATTGAACCATACTGCGGAAGTATCGAAAGTGATGCAGTGGTTCCGCCTTCATAAGCAATAGAGACAATCTGGTCTCGATCAATGGCAAGATTTACTGCTTTACGCAGATTGCTGTCACTCCAAATTGGATGTTCAGTATTGATGCTCAGGTAGCGGGGGCAAGGATCAATGTATCCATACGGTAAATCCTCAGTCCACCCGATAATATTGGTGTTTTGTGCATGGATGACTTCAAAAGTACCTAAAGAAATGTTAGCTAAGGCATCAATTTCATCCTTTGCCATTGCTGCAGCCTTGCTCTCTTCAGAGCCATAGTGAACCCAAATTAACCGTTTTGGAGCGGGTAAATCCTGAAATCCTTCTTTGGCTCCCCACCACTCATCATCACGGACATAAATGTATTCATTTTCTGTGACCTTCGAGACTAAGTATGGTCCGGTGAAGACAGGCCAACCTTTTTCGGGATCGTAGTTATTGAATTGGAGAGGATTGTCGGCATAGTCTTTCCAAATGTGCTCTGGCACGATGGAATTACGATCCCCCCAAATTTTGAAAGACCACATATCAAGTTGATAGCGCGGATTAGGACCAGTTAGAGTGAATTTAACCGTCAGATCATCAATCTTTTCAACGCTCTCAGTCCACAGGGCTACATCCGCCCCTAAATCAGGGGTGTTTGCCTCAAACATATTCACAGTGAAGACGACATCATCTGCATTGAAAGCTTCACCATCAGACCACTTGACCCCATCCCGAAGTGTCAACGTCCAGACATCAAAGGTTTCGTTTGGATCCATCGATAAACCGAGCCAAGGGTCAATATTACCCGTTTCATAGTTCAGCAGGAACAATGGCTCAATTAGCCCTTGTTGCAAACCTACGTCACGCAGGTTGTCATTAATGAATGGATTCCAATTCGAATGATCAGCATGGGTGACATATGCGTCAAAATAGACGGTCTCTTCACGGGTTGCATTGGCATAATCCCCTGGTTGCGTCCCAGTAACAATATTTTCCTCCACATCCGACTCTGTGGTTGGGGATGTGGCGTCAGTTGTTGCGATTGTTTCCGATTCAGTTGGTGTCGCAGTACTGCAGCCCGAAAGCACGAAAATCGCAATGAACAATAAACTTAGTAGAGTCTTTGTTTTTCCCAATGGTATTCTCATTATTTTTCTCCTTTTTTAAAAACGGAAAAACCAAATTGAACAGTAAATACTCGACGACAGACATAAAATGCATTCTTCTATTTTTCCACTTACCTCCTTGAAAAAATTCTTTCACGAACAAATTGCTTTGCATCGGTTCCGACGCAGGAATCGGATATTTTTGTTTCGTCAAATTGCTGTGTACTGGTGAGATACACGCGATAGAATACTTTTAAGTTATGTTGTTAAAATTGCTCTACTGGGGGGAGGCAACTATTTTTGCTGTCGGATCATCTCAACTTCAAAAATGTTCCGGTCTCCTCTATAAAGACCATAGTAGTATTCGACTGGAGTATCATCGCCAAGATAAGTAATGTTATTGATAACGATGAGAGGTTGACCAGGATTTGTCTGAAACAACTTTGCTTGGGTACTATCTGCGACAGTAGCCCCAATAATTCGGTGCCCTCGTTTGACAATTAACCCGAACTCTTTTTCCAAAACATCGTAAAGGGATACTTTGGAGAGTTCTATTTTCTCAAGCCCAGGTACTAATCGGTAAGGAAGGTAGGTGTCTGTTAATACTATTGGATCATTTTCAATCAGTCTTAATCGATTTAGGCGGATCACTTTGTCGCCGGGCAGGATGGATAGATTTCGGGCAATCGCTTGATCCGCGGTAATTATTTCCTGATTAATTATTTGACTATAAGGGTTATGTCCGCGAAATTTCATTTCGTGATAAAAGCCAATTAAGTTCCCGGTTAATTTCTCAATCGTTTCCGGTTCTGAGATGAAGGTTCCCCGACCCCTTTTTCGAATTACGAGGCCTTCCTGATCGAGCTCTGTTAATGCCTGACGAACAACTGTGCGGCTGACTGAAAAATACTGACAAAGAGTTGACTCACCAGGGAGAAGGTCGCCATTTTTTAAAGAACCATTTTTAATTTGTTGCTTTAGTTTTTCTTTTATCTGGAGGTAATAAGGTATTTGACTGTCATGGTCAATTGGGCTTTTTGTAAGATGTGCGGGGCGTTCTTCCATAGTTCTCTCCTAAAAATGAAATAGCCTAATATTACAATGTCCTAATGTTATTACAAGTATATCTCAACTAAACCATTTGTCAATGATTCATACAAAATTGCTCAGTATTGTTTCCACAAATGACAAAGTTATTGTTAATAATATATAAGAATCTTAATAAAATTGACTTTTTAATTTGAACGTGCTATAATCCTGCTACCTAAAAAAGGGAAAAATACGTCATGAAGGATTAAGAATGGCTGAGCTTGAAATCAAAAACTTGCATGTGCAAGTCAACGGGAAAGAAATATTGAAAAATTTCGATCTGACCATCAAACAGGGAGAAATCCATGCCCTTATGGGTCCTAATGGAACTGGAAAATCAACCCTGGCTTACGCGATCATGGGACATCCGCACTACCAGATTACCGCGGGAGACATCCTGCTCGATGGTCAAAGCATCTTGCCATTATCCCCGGACGAAAGATCGCATCGGGGTGTTTTTCTTGCTTTTCAGTACCCGGTTTCCATTACCGGGGTGACTCTGGCAAATTTCCTGCGGGTGGCAATCAACTCCAGGAACAAAACCCTGAATCCGGAAGACAAAGGAATCTCAATTGTCAAATTTCGCCAATTATTGAAATCCAAAATGGACTTGCTTAAGATGGACTATTCTTTTGCCGGCCGATACTTGAATGAAGGTTTTTCTGGCGGTGAAAAGAAGCGGGCTGAAATCCTGCAGATGGCAATGCTCGAACCAAGGTATGCCATCTTGGACGAAACCGATTCAGGCTTGGATATTGACGCATTACGGATCGTATCAGAGGGCGTGAATACTCTGGCTGGGGATGAGATTGGCGTGCTTGTCATTACCCATTACCAGCGCATGCTTAACTACATCAAACCTGATTTTGTTCATATCATGTACGATGGGCACATTGTGGAATCCGGCCAGGCCGAATTGGCGCTGAAGTTGGAAGAGAATGGTTATGATTGGGTGAGGGAGAAATATGGTGCCCTGCCAGTCGAATCCCAAGGGTAAGACTGGAATCAGGCACTATGACAGAAGCCAATAATCAAGAATTATTAAACAACCTCGGGAGTGACTACAAGTACGGGTTCAGCGACCCTGACGCTTCCGTGTTTAAGAGTCGCAAAGGACTTGACGAGGAAGTTATCCGCCAGATTTCCAGCTTCAAAGAGGAACCTGAGTGGATGTTGGAGTTCCGTTTAAAAGCCTATCGGCACTATCTCCAACGCCCCACCCCGACCTGGGGAGCAGATCTGAGCGGACTGGACCTGGATAGTATTGTTTACTATGCCCGCCCAGCAGAGATCGACCAAAAATCTTGGGACGATGTGCCAGATGCCATCAAGACCACTTTTGACCGTCTGGGCATACCTGAAGCGGAAAAAAAGTATCTTGCCGGGGTCGGCGCGCAGTACGACTCGGAAATGGTTTATCACAATATCCAGGAAAGCCTGGCAAAACAGGGCGTAATCTTTTTGAGCATCGAAAACGGTTTGAAGCAGTATCCAGACCTGTTTCGGGAATATTTCTCGACAGTCGTGCCGATCCAGGATAACAAGTTTGCCGCTCTCAACAGCGCGGTTTGGTCGGGTGGATCCTTCGTGTACGTCCCAAAGGGCGTAAAAGTGGACCTGCCACTACAAGCTTATTTTCGCCTGAATATGGCCAGCATTGGGCAATTTGAACGATCTTTGATCATTGCCGATGAAGGCTCGCAGGTGCACTACGTGGAAGGTTGTACTGCCCCACTTTACTCCACCGAATCTTTCCACAGTGGCGTGATTGAAATTGTGGTTAAAAAAGATGCTCGCGTGCGCTACACAACCATTCAGAACTGGTCAACCAATGTTTATAACCTGGTCACGCAACGCGCCGTGGTTTACGAAAATGGCACCATGGAATGGGTGGATGCCAATTTAGGCTCCAAGGTTACTATGAAATACCCGGCTTGCTTCCTGAAAGGCACGGGCGCGCATGGGGAAGTGCTTTCGGTGGCATTTGCCGGACCCGGTCAGCACCAGGACGCGGGCGCAAAAATGATCCACTTCGCATCCCACACCAGCAGCAAAATTACCTCCAAGTCCATCTCGCGGGGGAATGGACGTTCATCCTATCGCGGGATGGTCAAGGTTGCATCCAATGTTAAAGATGTCAAGTCCAATGTAGTATGCGATGCTCTCCTGCTGTCCAGGGAATCCCGCTCGGACACTTATCCCACCATTGATGTCAACTCCAAGGACGTGCTTATCGGTCACGAAGCCACCGTCAGCAAGATCGGCGAAGAACAGTTGTTTTACTTAAACAGCCGCGGATTAAGCGATGAAGAAGCCACCACCATGGTCGTTTCCGGTTTCATTGAACCATTGGTCAAAGAGCTGCCAATGGAATACGCCGTGGAAATGAACCGGCTGATCCAGCTGCAGATGACTGGCACGGTAGGTTAATCCTGTGAAGACACATATGCGCACGCAGACGATCATTGATAACAAGGATTTCCCGGGCTTACTACATCTCGATCTCGGCGATTTGACGGTTCCTTCACAGTTGCCTCTGGTTGATTATCATCAGGCGGCGTGGAAACTTGCCCAGACTCTGCCGTTCCCTTCCAAAAAAGATGATTCCTGGCGAAGAACTGACCTGAGCGGACTGGTCTTTGAACAGTTAAAGCCGGCAGGGAGTGCTTCGGGAAAAGTTGCCTCACGCGTCAAGCGCAGCTATGACGCTGTAAATTCAACCGGGGAGTTTTCCGGGCGTTTACTGGTCGCAGGTTCCCAGGTTTACCAGCAGGTGAACCCTGAGGTTGAGTCGCGAGGGGTCATTTTCACGGACTTCCGGACAGCAGAAACGCAATATCCCGGCCTGGTATCCAGCCTGGTCGGCAGGGTCATTCCACCATCAGATGGAAAATTTGCCGCCATGGCATCGGCGCTGGGAAGGGGTGGCGTTTTTATCTATATTCCTCATAACACAAGCCTGGAGGCACCGTTTTTTGTGCAGCTCGCCGCCGGTGCTTCAGGCAGTGCCAGCTTTACCCATACGATCCTTTGGTTGGAAGATGGTGCCGCCTGCCAGGTGGTGCTGGAATTTATCACCAAGGGCACAAACGAAGGCGAGCCGAGCCTTCATACTGGCTTGGTGGAAATTCACCTGGGGGAGCATGCCTCTCTGCACTTGTTCGAATCACAAGAGTTTGGCACGCAAATTTGGAACATCACCCATGAGCGTGCGCAGTTACAGCGGGATGCCCATTTGGAGTGGATATGCGGTTCGCTGGGCGCCCACTTCAGCAAAAATTTCCTCAATACTGACCTGCTGGCACCGGGCGCTGAAGCTCAGGTTAACGGTTTTTACTTCACAGATGCCGACCAAAGATTGGATTTGGACACCCAGCAAAATCACCTGGCACCTCAAACCACCAGCAACCTGTTGTTTAAAGGGGCTGTCGCCGGCAAATCCAAGGCGGTATGGGAGGGTATGATTTACGTCGCTCCCAATGCCTTAAAGACTGACGGGTACCAATCCAATCGCAACCTGATTTTGAGCGATGAGGCTGAAATTAGCGCCATCCCCGGGCTGGAGATCCTGGCGGATGATGTGCGTTGTTCCCATGGCGCATCAGTGGGAAGGGTGGATGATGAGGAATTGTTTTACCTGCAAAGCCGGGGAATTCCGCTGGCTGAAGCGGAACAATTGATCGTGGAGGGCTTTTTTGCGGGAGTCGTGGAAAAAGTGCAAATTCCATCACTCCAAGAAAGTCTTAAGAAGAAAATTAGACAAAAATTAACCAAATCGGCTAATTAACGTTGAGCGAAGAGCACCTGTATAAACAAAATGGAGGTTTTATGACAACCGGTAGATTTATGCGTCCTCCTGAAGCAGAGAGAAATTATGAGGTGGGAGATCGGGTCGAGGTCAATTGTGACCATGAAAAGAATGGTCAGCGGGTGAAAGGGTGGATGAAAGGAACCGTTGTCCAGGTGGAAAACAAGATGATTGCCGTCCAATTCAGGACGAACATCTTCTTGACGGATGGATGGATGGTACCGGACCAGATCTTGTGGTTCCCCTTTGAATCCGCACATGTTCGCCCGATTCAACACAACAACAGGGCACCAGAGGTTTCAAAAGGCGATTTACTCTAAAAAAGCGGTTCGTTATTTACCAGTTTCTGAAAATTTACCCACAATTCGAATGATATCGAATCCTTCGGCATATGGCCGTTCAGCCAGCGCGCCGTGGCGTATGGCGGTAGCCCGGATCACTTCCTCGGAGAAGTAATAGCGGGTGGCATAGGTGGTGTATTCAGCCAGCGCCGCGATTTTCTTTAGCACCCCGGCCTCGGAAACTTCAACCAAAAAGTGAGGGAAGAAGCCGTAGCTGCTGCGAAGGACATCATAACCCAGCACTGTCGTACCGCGGAAAGCGCGCAAGGCTTCCTGCGTCACAGTGATATGGTCCTGGTGAATATCCTGGGCGGTGTGAACAAATACAATTTCGGGACTTAGTTGGCGTTTGAGCTGCAGCAACTTTTCCAATATTTCCTGACGGTAATCCGGGAAACGGCGGGTTTCAAAGCTGCCCACCTCAATCTGATCATCGCCCAGTCCGAGGGTGCGCATGCTGACGTAGTGTTCATTCAGGAGATTCTGAAGTTCGGGGTTTTTCTTGTTGTCCGAAAAAGTCATGCAGTACAGCCGGGTTTGGTCGATGATGTCGGCAATCAAGGCGCCGCAGCCCAATTCAATATCGTCTGGGTGTGCGCCCAGGAAAAGCACTGATTTACCGTAGAAGGTCATATTTTTCATGGCTGAGCGCTCACTTGGTGGCGATGAAGCCGCCCACAACCTTGACCATGACCAGTTCATCATCGCGCGCGATGCGGGCGGCGGCGGCTTTTTCAATCTTCTCCATCACCTTCTCGAAGTCATCCTTGGTAACAAACAGGGAATTCCAGAGCTTGCGGTCTTCCGACATGGATGCCCTGGTGTAGGCCATAAACGGTTCCACGCTCTTGAAGGTCAGAGGATTCTCAAAGATATGCCGTTCAATTTTGGAGAACAACTTCTCCATGGTGCGGTAAATCTCTGAGGCGTAGCGGGAACTGCCTGGCATGGGCGGGATCGGCTTGCCGGTGGCTTCTTTGATGATGTCGTAGAAGACGGCTTTATTGGTGGGCATCGGACCTGTGGTGAAGAGACGTCCGCCTGGTTTGAGCACCCGGTGCATTTCCGAAAGGGTGAAGGGAATATCTTGCGCGTAGTAGATGGTGAAGCAGGCCGAGATCAGGTCAAAATGGTCTGAAGGGAGCTCAAATGGCAGGTTAAAATCGAGCAAGGAGAACCTGATGGCGTTATTGATTTTTTGGTTTTCCAGGCGCGCTTGATCGAGCAGGGAAGCCGAGACGTCCGTGCCGGTGATCTCAACATCACCATCCAGACGATGATAGAAGGAGAAGCACTGTTTGCCGGCGCCGCAGCCAATATCCAGGATTTTTATGTCCTTTTCGAGCTTGAGCACATCCAGCATCCAGGCATCAATATCACGGGCCCCAAACTGGGAATGGATGTCGATGCGCTTGAGCAGGTCGCTGGTGGTCTCTTGAAATTCTATTTTCATCTCGTCCGCCTTTGTGGGTTGGTTAACGCAGTAAGTATACAATGCGGGGATGTTTTGTCAAGCAGGGGTATGGTCACGCTAAACTGTGTTTGGTGGCAACTGACCTAACAAATCCTGGGCAACATCTCGCCTGCCAGCATGTCGAGTACGCGGGTGGTGCCCAGCGCTGTCTTCAGCCACACCTGAGGGGAGGGCTTGTCCAGTACTGTTCCGATTCTAACGGCCTGCCTGCCATAAGGATTGGCACGCAGGATTTCCAGGGCGCGATCAACATCCGTTTCCGGCAGGACGACAATCATCTTGCCTTCATTAGCCAGGTAGAGCGGATCGAGACCAAGCAGCTCGCAAGCCTTTTGGACCACTCCATCCACCGGGATGGCTTGCTCCTCCAGTTGGATGGTCACGTTCGACTGTTCGGCAATTTCCACCAGGGTGGTGGCGAGCCCGCCACGGGTCGGGTCGCGCAGAACATGTACCGTTGATACAGCCTGGCAGAGCTCCAAGACCAGATGATTGAGGGGAGCGACGTCCGACTGCACATCGGACTGGAATCCCAGGTTTCCACGGGCTTGCAGCACGGCAATGCCATGGTTACCCATCGGACCAGTGATCAGAACGGCATCTCCTGGTCTGGCCTGATCTCCGGCAATCAGCTGCCCGGCCGGCGCCCAACCGATGCCGGTTGTGCTGATGAAAAGCCCGTCAGACTTGCCCTTCTCGGTCACCTTGGTATCCGCGGCGATGATACTTACGCCGGCTTCGTCGCAAGCCTGGCTCATGGATTGAACAACCTGTTCCAACATCTGCAGCGGCAAGCCTTCTTCAAGGATGAATGTGGCGGTCAGGTAGCGCGGTTTCGCGCCCAGCATCGCCACATCGTTGACCGTTCCGCAAACCGACAAGCGGCCGATATCTCCGCCGGGGAAGAACAGGGGCGAGACGATATGGGCATCGGTGGAAACCACCATACACTGACCAAGAGGGACTTCGCTGGCGAACTGAAGCAGTGCGGAGTCGTTACCCGCGTTCAGGATGGCGTTGCCCAGGTATTTTTGGAAGATCGAGCGGATGAGGTCGCGGGTCATCACACCACCGCTGCCATGCCCGATCATGATATGGTCGTGTTGGCTGATAGGTATAGGGCAGCAAGGTCCCTGCATGCTTGGGTAGTTGGTTTCGGTCATGGTTTCACTCGCTGGTAGCGGTAATAAGCGGCACAGGCACCCTCTGAAGAGACCATGGGGGCGCCCAGGGGTAAGGCGGGGGTACATTCCTTGCCAAAAGCCGGGCAGTCATGCGGGCTTGCAATCCCCCGCAGCACCTTGCCGGCAATGCACAAAGGCGATTCAAACAGGGGCGTCCTATCCAATGGAAAGCGCTCCAGTGCGTCAAACTGCCGATAGGCTGGCGTGAGACCCAGACCGGATTGAGGGATCAGACCAATCCCGCGCCATTGGCGGTCCACCGGTTCAAAGACCTGTTTGATCATGGCTTGAGCGGTCAGATTTCCCGCGCGGGTTACCGCCCTTCCATAAGCGTTCTCCACCTCAGAACGTCCCTGCTCAAGCTGCCGCACGGTCATCAGGATGCCGTTCACCAGGTCAACCGGCTCAAAACCTGTCACGACGATGGGAGTATGATACCGGCTGGCGATGGGTTCGTATTCCCAGTAGCCCATAACCGCGCAGACATGCCCGGCTGCCAGAAAAGCATTCACCCGATTATCCGGGCTATTTAGAATGGCGTGCATGGCAGGCGGGACCAGAACGTTGGCTGGCAGGATGCTGAAATTGCGAATGTGATTGCGCTCCGCGTGCAGGATGCTGGCAGCGATGGAAGGCACCGTGGTCTCAAAGCCGATGGCAAAAAAGACCACCTGCCTTTCCGGGTTAGCTTGCGCCATTTTGACTGCGTCCATGGGGGAGTAGACCACGCGCACATCCGCGCCTTGGGCTCTGGCGCTGAACAAATCCTGGCTGTTGCCTGGGACGCGCAACATGTCCCCAAATGAGGTGAAAATCACCCCGGGCTGCCTGGCAATCTGCAGGGCGTACTCGATGATTTCCAGCGAGGTTACACATACCGGACAGCCGGGTCCATGGATTAGCGTGATCTCAGGCGGAAGCAGTTGATCCAGACCATATTGCAGGATGGCGTGGGTCTGACCGCCACAAATTTCCATGATGTTCCAGGGTCTGGTGGTGATCTGGCTGATTTGGGCAAGCGCTTTGCGGGTCAGCTCTGCGCTGCGGAAGTCAGGGGGAACGGGATTGGTCATTCTGTCTGGTCGAGGCTTTCCTGCTGCAGGTTGAAGGCATCCAATTCGTTCAACAGCTTGATGGTCTCTTCAGCTTCCTCATCTGAAAGCACGTTTAGAGCAAAACCGGCGTGCACGATCACATACTGACCGACCTGCACTTCAGGGACAGTGGCAACGCAGACTTCCTGCTGCACACCGCCAAAATCGACCCGTGCCATCAAAGTGCCGTCGAGATCGTAAATTTTTGTAATCTTACCTGGGATTCCCAAGCACATAATTAACTCCTAAAAAATACCAGTTTTGGCCTGGCTCAACGCTACCATCACCTGACCTAGCGACACACAGGCGTCATTAGGGGGCAGATGGGTATGGTAAAGCGGGTTGAAGCCGGCTTTTTCAAGCGCGGGCAGAATCTTATTCATCAGAACCATATTCTGCCACACTCCGCCTGAAATTGCCACATCCCGCACACCTGTCTCCTGTCGTATGATCCGGCAGGCCTGTATCGACATGGCAACAATGCTGTTATGAAATCGGGCGGATATCCGCGCGGAGGAAATTCCCTGCGCCAAATCATCCACAACCTGGCGAATAAGCCCAAAGGGGATGATCTGGTCGTTTTCCAGTGGCATGGCATAAGAACTCTGCTCGTGCGGGTCGGCGATGGCTTCCAAAGCGATGGCGGCCTGAGCTTCGTAGGTGATCACCTGGCAGAGGCCTAAAAGTGACGCGACCGTGTCAAAAAGCCGCCCCATGCTGGCAGTAAACGGGGCGTTGAAGCCACCCGCGATCTGCCTGCGGATGGCATCCACTTCCTGCCTGCCCAAAAAAGCAACCGGTGCCAGGTCAGGGTTTTCGAGGTCTAACCCAGCGGACAGGAGGTAACTGATTGCCATACGTGCCGGCTTGCGAACTGCCAGGTCACCGCCTGGAATGGCTACCGGGGCAAGGTGAAAGCGCCGCTCAAAGCCGGAATAGCCGGCGATCAAAACCTCGCCGCCCCAGATGGTGCCGTCGGTTCCATACCCAGTACCGTCATAGGAGAGACCGATGACGGGTTCCTGGCTATCCCAGTTGTTTTCTGCAAGGCACGCAGCAATGTGGGCATGATGGTGCTGAACCTGGATCAGGGGCAGCCTTTCAGTTTGGCTGCGTCTGACCGCGTAGCGTGTGGCCAAATAATCCGGGTGAAGATCGCAAGCAAGCATTTCTGGTTGGATGCGGAAAAGGGATTGGTAGTGTTGGATGGCCTGTTCAAAAGAATCCAGCGTTTCCTGGTTCTCAAGATCGCCAATGAAATGGCTGACAAAAGCGTACTGGTCGCGGGCAAGGCAGAAGGTGTTTTTAAGTTGAGTTCCGGTTGCCAGGATAGGTGTGGCAGCCAGGGGCAACTTTAATTGACCGGGGGCAAAACCGCGGGCGCGCCGCACCAGATAGGGTTTATTTCGCAGGGTGGTGAGAACCGAGTCATCCACCCGCATATGGATGGGGCGGTCATGCATCAGGAAACCGTCCGCCAGGGCATCAAGGCGTTGGAGGGCTTCGCTGTTTTCATAGGCAATGGGCTCCTCACTCAGGTTGCCGCTGGTCATAACCAGGACTTCGGGAAAACCAAGCTGGGGTTCCAGCAGGAGCAAATGCAGCGGAGTATAGGGCAGCATAAAACCCAAACGAGCTTGATCAGGCGCGACAATCCTGGCCAATTGCTTGCCAAGATCGGTGACTTCCGCCAGAACAATTGGAGCCTGTGGGGAGGCGATCAAGATTTGCTCAAACTCGGACAAAGCGGCGTATTTCGCGATGGTCTCAAGGTCGAACGCCATCAACGCGAAGGGCTTTCCGGTGCGATGCTTGCGCTCGCGCAGGGTTTGAACTGCCTGTGGGTTGCTGGCATCACAAGCCAGGTGAAAGCCACCCAACCCTTTGATTGCCACAATTCTGCCTTCCGTCAGCCAGGTACGGGCAAGTTGAATGGCTTGGTCGCCCTGAGCTAATCTTGCATCAGCCGACTCGAACCAAACCTGTGGTCCACAGACCGGGCAGGCGATTGGTTGGGCATGAAAGCGCCGGTCGGTGGGATCGTGATATTCCGCGCTGCAGTCCCCGCAAAGCGTGAAACCGGCCATGCTGGTGTTGGGACGGTCGTAAGGAATGTTTTTGAGAATAGTAAACCGCGGACCGCAGTTGGTGCAATTGATGAAAGGATAGCGATAGCGCCGATCCTTCGGGTCAAACAGTTCCCGCTGGCAGTCTTGACAGATAGCCTGATCTGGGGAAACGGGCAGAAAATCGGTGGATATGTCCTGGCTTTCCAGGATTTGAAAATCCTCATAAGTTGTCTGAGACGCCTGGTGAACCTCAAAAAAGTCAATTTTCGCCAGAGGCGGCGGGTTGGTCTGTAAATCCTTTACAAAGGCTGCACAGTCCGTTTCTGATCCATGGATTTCAATCTCAACGCCATTGGCGGAATTGAGCACCCAACCGGTCAGATGGTGTTTTTGTGCCAGCAGGTAGACCGTGGGGCGAAAGCCGACTCCCTGAACAATGCCCTGCACGTGCACGCGTTGATTGATCTTTGCCACAGTCCTTGTGCGGTCTATTCTTTTGAGGGAATCTGGTTGGTCAGCCACTCCACCCATTCCGGTATGCCTTCGCCAGTCTTACAGGAGACCTCGAAGGTTTTCAAACCGGGGTTGAGCATTTCGACGCCCTGTTTGAAATAATCCATGCGGAAGTCGATGTAGGGCAGCAGGTCAATCTTATTGATGATCAGGACGTCCAATCCGCGATAAATATTGGGGTACTTGTAGGGTTTATCATCCCCTTCCGGAATGGAGGCGATCAGCACATTGGCATGAGTGCCCAATTTAAACGCTGCCGGACAGATCAAGTTGCCGACATTTTCGATGAGCACCAGGTTGAGTTCGTCCAGGGGCAATTGGTTCAGCGCCAGTTCCACCATCACCGCGTCCAAATGACATTCCCCGCCAGTATTAATTTGCACTGCCGGCATACCTGCCTGGACGATCTTATCGGAATCAATGGTAACCGGAGCGGTGTCACCTTCTATGACGCCCAGGCGGATCTCTTCAGGCAGATTTTTTATGGTCTGCAGGATAAAGCTGGTCTTTCCGGCTCCGGGGGACGCCATCATATTAATGCCGTAGACGGCTTTGTCGTCCAGCATGGCCAGATTGCCTGCAGCAAGACGTTCATTTGAATCCAATATCTTCCGAACAATTTCAACACGTTCTGTCATACTTCTTCCTCTGTAAGAATTTCGATATGGTCTATCTGGAACTCATCACCACTGATCACTTCCAGTTGGATGCTCTGACACGCCGGGCAGGGAAATAATTCGTCCTTTAGCTCAAATTCCACGCCACAGGTTTTACAGCGCAGGCGGGCAGGAATGCGGTTAAAATGCAAAACCGCCCCTTCGCTGAGAGATCCCTGACTGATGTGATCCCAATAAAACTGGATGCAGTCATCAACGATTGAGGATAAGCGCCCGATGGTAATGAAAATATCGGTCACTTTTTGGGCAGAGTGGCTTTGAGCTGCCTCGTTGGCTATCTGCAGGATGTTTTCCGTAACAGAAAGTTCATGCATGGTCCGATTATAACCCATTTGAAACTGCCATGAATGTTACGAATTGCCTCAAAAATAATCTTACTATAGAAAAGAACGTTGGCTCAAAAAGAATGTTACTCTAGAGCGGATTTCAGATCCGCAGAGGGAGCCTATGATGAGTCAACGCAGTAAGCGCGAGATGATTGAAGCGATCCGTCCGCGTTATTTAAAAGCCAACAAA
>JBAQMM010000183.1:0-10894 GCA_049302815.1 Anaerolineaceae bacterium
GCTTCGGGGGTATAACCGCGACGGCGCATCCCGCAGAGGGTGGGCATGCGGGGATCATCCCAGCCAGAGACCAGCTTCTCCTGCACCAGCTGCAGCAGCTTGCGCTTGCTCATCACGGTGTAGGTAAGATTCAACCTGGCAAACTCGATCTGTTGGGGATGAAACAACTCCAACTCGTCCAGGAACCAGTCGTACAGGGGGCGGTGATCCTCGAATTCCAGGGTGCAGATGGAATGGGTGATCTTTTCAACCGAGTCCGAGACGCAGTGGGCGTAATCGTACATCGGATAAATACACCACTGGTCGCCAGTTCGGTGATGTTCGGCATGCAGGATGCGGTACATAACCGGGTCGCGCATGTTCAAATTGGAGGATGCCATATCAATCTTCGCCCGCAGGGTTCTTGAGCCATCCGGGAATTCACCTGCGTGCATCCGTGTGAAAAGGTCCAGATTTTCCTCCACCGTGCGGTTCCGGTAGGGGCTTTCGCGTCCTGGCTCTGTCAGGGTGCCGCGATAGTCCCGCACTTCGTCCGCGCTTAGATCGCACACATAGGCTTTGCCCTTTTCGATCAACCGGATTGCGTTTTGATACAGCACCTCAAAATAATCCGAGGCAAAATATTCCCGATCCTGCCAGTCGAATCCCAACCAATGAATGGTTTCTTTGATGGAATCCACATATTCCACGTCTTCCTTGACCGGATTGGTATCATCGAAGCGCAGATTGGTCAAGCCGCCATAGTCTTTGGCAATGCCAAAGTTCAGGCAGATGGATTTTGCGTGCCCGATATGCAGGTAACCGTTAGGCTCAGGGGGAAAACGCGTGTGTACCCTTCCGCCAAATCGTCCGCTGCGGTTGTGATTGTCGATAATATCGCGAATAAAGTTGGTTTTGGAGGAACTCTGTTCACTCATGCTAACTTACTCCTCGGAATTAATGTGAAAATTGTACCTTTTAAACTCCCAATCCCTTCAGCGCCACGCCGACCAGGTATGCCACCAACCCCGCTGCCCCACCAACCAGTAACATTTCCAGACCGCTGCGCCAGGGGTTAAGCCCGGTTACTTTCACTTTGGCTGCCCCTAACAAGAACAGGGTCAAGGCAGATAGCCCGATGGAAATGGTAAATGCCAGGTTGCCCGGTATGGGTGTTGAAAGGCCAATTAAGTACACCAGCAGCGGAACTAATCCTGCCAACGCAAAAGCACCAAAAGTTGCCAGAGCGCTGGTGAGAGGCTTTTTCTCATCCTTTACCAGACCGAGTTCCTGCAGCATCATGGCATCCACCCAGCGGCCCTTATCTCTGGAAATGGTCTCAACCATGGCAGACGCCTCTTCGAAAGTATAGCCCTGCCCGCTGTAGACGGTAAAAAGCTCCTCTTTCTCACCATCCGGGAAGTTATCCACTTCCCAGCTTTCCCGCGCTCTCTCGCGCTCGTAATATTCTTTCTCGCTCTTACCGGAGAGGTACGAACCTACTGCCATCGACAAACCATCCGCCAAAAGATTTGCCAGACCCATGATCAGGATAACGTTTGAACCCAACGCAGCGCCGGCGACGCCGCTGACCGCTGCAAATGTGGTGACCACGCCATCCAGCCCGCCATAAACGATGCTTCCGATATATTGGGAATTGGCGCCACCGTGCTCCTCGGGCGCGCTTTCTGTGATTGCAGACTTTGTGTGCGCGAGGGCTGCCGCATTCTTATCCTTGTTTTTGTAGGCCGCTCTGGCCTCATCCAGCCGTTTATTCAAACTCATCTATGCCTCCTCTGCATAATAAAAAGCCCTGCATTTACAAAACAGGGCTTTCAATACGGATTTAATCCACTTAACCCTGTCTGCTTTTTATTGCCACTTGCTGGGCTAATGTTTGTATTTGCTGGATATCTGCGACTTTCGCACTGCCGATAAATTCGTGCGTTCCGACCACATTCCAGGAAAGCCGAGCAGCAAATTCTTCAAAAACGGCCTTTGCCCCACCAGACCAGGCATAGCTGCCTATATACCCCGCAGCCTTGTGCTTAACCCCTTTTATCTCAGCAATGCTCAACGCGTGCGCCATCAACGGGAACATTGCCCGCTCATAGGTCGGCGCAGCCACCAACAAACCCTGCTTTGTCCACAGGGAAGGCAAAATAAAGCTTGGGTCGGTCACGCCTACGTTGAACACTTCCATAGGCACCTTTTCAGCAGCAATGGCCTGCAAGGCGTAATCCAAAGCCCGTTCGGTATTGCGGTACATGGAACCGTACAGCACCGTCACACCTGGTTCAGCCGGCTGCGCTGCCAGTTCTGCCCAGCGTCGATAGAGCGAGATGATCCTGGTAGGTTCTTTCCGCCACACCAGACCATGGGAAGGTGCCACTATCTCAACCGGGTAAACACTAACCTTCTCGATGGCTTGTAAAACATTCCGGCTGAAAGCTGCCACGATGTTGGTGTAGTAGCGCAGCGCTTCTTTCTCGTAATATGCCACGTCTATTACCTGGTCATCAAAGATGGACCCGTCCAAAGCTCCGTACGATCCAAAAGCATCGCAAGAGAACAGGATCTTCTCTTCCACCATGTAGGTCATCATAGTTTCCGGCCAGTGGACCAATGGCGTGAACAGGAACTTCAGCGTGTTCTTGCCCAGGTTAAGGGTTTGCTCATGTTTGACCACTTCCACATTTTGATCGAGACCATAAAAATCGTTGATCATGGCAATTGCCTTGGCCATTCCCAAGAACTTGGCATTGGGTGCCAATTCATGCAGCCTTCGCAGCGCGCCGGAATGATCAGGTTCCATGTGATTAACGATCACATAGTCCAGCTTGTCCAGTCCGATCAGCTCTGAAACTTGCTGCACAAAGTCATCGGTAAAGGTTTCCTTGGACATGTCAATTAATGCGTTCTTTTCATCCTTGATCAGATAGGCGTTGTATGAAACACCCTGACTTTGGATAGGCCACAAGCCCTCGAACAATTCGGTGGAGCGGTCGTTAATACCAACCCAAAAGATATTCGGTCGAATCTCAACAGGTCGCATGGTTTTGTTTATTCCCCTAGGAATTTGCGGATATCAGGTAATTGCCCGATACTGCCAAGGTAATCGTTCTTGTGGGCAATGAACTTGGCATACTCGGCGATATAGATCTTGCCGGGATCGCGTAAATCAAATTTCTCAGGGTGGTCCCGGAAGAATTCCCGGTGAACCCGCGTCCAAACCAGCCGTCCATCGGTATCAATGTTGATCTTGGTCACGCCCAGCAGGGCAGCCTGACGGAATTGACCGGCATCCACACCCTTGGCACCCGCCAACTTGCCGCCCGCCTCGTTAATGCGGGCGACTTCTTCCTGTGGTACTGAACTGGATCCGTGCATGACCAATGGGAAATTGGGAAGCGCCTTTTGGATTTCAAATAAGACCTCAAAATGCAAAGATTGGGAACCAGTGAATTTGAAGGCGCCGTGGCTGGTGCCAATAGCCACTGCCAGGGAATCACAGCCGCTGCGTTGCACGAAATCGCAGGCTTGCTTAGGATCGGTCAGTTTGGCGTTGGCTTCATCCACCTTGACGTGCTCTTCCACCCCGCCCAGCTGGCCCAATTCAGCTTCCACCACGAGACCCTTGGCATGGGCTGCCTCCACCACCCGCCTGGTGATGGCAATGTTTTCTTCATAAGGCGCGTGGCTGGCGTCAATCATAACCGAGCTGTAGAAGCCGGAATTGATGCAGTCGTAACAGGAGGTCTCATCACCATGGTCCAGATGCACCGCGAAAATGGCATCAGGATAGATCTGGTCTGCAGCGCGGATCAAGGCTTCAAGATAAAGCTTATTGGTATATGCTCTGGCTCCCTTGCTGATTTGGATGATAAAAGGTGACTGGGACTCCAAATTTCCCTTGAAGAGACCATCGATTTGTTCCAGGTTGTTGACGTTATAAGCTCCGATGGCATATTTGCCATAAGCGTGTTCAAATAATTTCTTGGTAGTGACAATCATTTCAGCTCCTTTTGCCCGTGGAATACTTAGATAGATTATACTAAATTCTGCGTGTCATCTCAAACCGAAATGCATCAATCCAGCAATTCTCAATATGAATTTGTCAAAACCCATCCAAAGTAATTTTCATAAATCAAGTAACCACTGGCAAGGCTTATTTCATCTAAACGGGCTAAGCCACTTAAAACACGCTTCGTTTGAACGAAAGAGATAGGGATATTGAGGCAATGCTTACCAGAATTCCCAAAGAGCTTTCCCATATTGAGAATTACTGGCACAAATCCGTCCTCTAACGAGGCAGCACCCGCCTAACGATGGGCGCGTTGGTAAATCTTGCGTAAATTTTCCGCGTAGACGTCTGGATCATGCTCCTGCTTGATCCTAGCGAGGGAGGCTTTGCCCTTAATCGCGATCAGTTCGGGGTCCTCCACGATCTTTCTCACGGTATCTTCCAGCCCGGTCTGGATGCAGCAGCTCAGCTCAGCCCTTTCTTCAACCGTTGTGTAAAGAGCCTCTCCCAGGGTGTTTTTTGGGACCTTGATCATCCAACCCACATGGTCGTTATTCATTTCCGGAAAGGCGCGGATATCTGTGCTGATCACCGGGCAACCACAGGCTTGAGCCTCTAATATCGATAGACCGTAGGTATCCGCATAAGATGGCAAAAGACCCACGTCTGAACCCACGATCAACTTGAGCACTTCTTCGTTTGGCAAGGAAGGGTGGTATTCAATCCAATCAGGGTTATCCGCGATCTTTTGTTTTGCCCAGGCCACATCCTGCTCGGTCTCGTGAGCCGCGTAGTCTTCAATCCGCAATGCGCTCACCAAAACCAGGCGGATGGGCAGGTGTTCCTGCCTTACCAACTTTTCAAACGCCTGAAGAACCTCCCGTCCGCCTTTGCGAAAGAAGGCTGCCCCAACCATGATAAATCGCATGGGTTGGGTTTCAAAAAAGGTTTTATCGGTCATTTCTGGAAGCAGCACGGCCTGGGGAGGATGGAGCACGGTCAGTTTTTCCAGGATGGGTCGCGAGTACTCGCCGGGGAAATCGCTCAGGAGGTCTTTTTCCATGGCAGCGGCACAATGCGACCAGGCAATGATTTGCAGGCAGGTTGCTCCGCTCAAGGCTTCCAAACCGCGCTTGGTGAGCGCATCCAGTGCCGTCCTGGTTTTTTCCTTGCCATGGTGACGCGTGACCAGTTGGCTGAAGCGGGGCAAAATGGTTTCGAATGAGGATACCCAGGGGGTCCTGCCGTAACTGATCCCGTTGGAAAAATGGATCAAATCCACCTTGTTTAAATCAAAGTCGTCGAACTGGTTGTTCAGATCAAAGGTCGGGATCAGCGGCTTGCCGATTATACGATTAAGCTTGAGCACGATTGACCGGCTGAAACTGTACCAATCCTTCACCGGTACATACTCCACCTCAGGCAGCTTGCCCACAATCGTGCGCAAGTTGGTGTAGTAATCCATGCGATATGCCAAGACGCCAATTTTCAAAGTGATACTCCAACCATTTTAATCCACCTAAAAGGTGATAGTTAAATCATAACCCATTAAATAGGATCTGGTTTTGTTTCGCACCAATTGTAAATATTTTCCAGGTCAGCAGGTGTAATTACAATGAATCCTCCCCCGCAGCAAGCTGCGGGAAATGCTCTCTTTTGATTACAATACTGGCTTTTTTTGAAAGTTGATTAGACGATCTACTCGGAAGTATTAGGATAATCAGTATTCACATTGGTCGTGTCTGATGTTTGGCATGATGTAAAATGTAATGCCCATGCTTGTCCAATCGTTGCCATGGTATTTGAAACAATTTCAATCAGCTTTTCTAGAATAAGATCCAAAGACACCTGACTGACCGTGTTAGGTATCTTTGTCTAAATTGGGACAGACAATAAAAGATTATCGAAACTCTATCAATATCAAACCCAATAAGTCTAGTTCTTCAAAAAATCTTTAAGTATTATGGTTTTCTTTTTAGTCATTTCTTCGATGGCTGTAAAACCTTCTTGTCCAACGCCACTCATTTTATATCCACCAAAAGGTTGCATCATGTTTCTGTACATTCCTACTCCATTGACCACAACAGTCCCAGATTCTATCTTTTGAGCAACGTTCATCCCCAATTTCCAGTCGTTAGTTAAAACGCATCCAGACAAACCAAATATACTCGAATTGGCGATTTCAATAGCCTCTTCAACCGTGTCAAACCCAATAATCGGAGCCACAGGTCCAAAAATTTCCAAATCTTTAGCAATGTCCATCTCTTTTGTTACCCCCCCAATTATTGTAGGCTCAAAGAAGGCTCCATGTCTGTGTCCACCATAAAGTAGTTTGGCTCCCTGTTGGATCGTGTGGTTAACTTGCTCTTCAACGTCAAGGGCCGCCTTCTCAGTAATAAGCGGATTCATTTTCATTGAACCCGGCTTGAAATCACTAAATTCATGGCCAATATATTTGCTAATTTCCTCGCCAGCGTCAACATCAAATCCTAATTCGATGTCTCTCGCGATATCAAGTGCAATATCAGTAAATTCTTGGATTACAGAATTGTGGACTATAAAGCGTTTAGGTGAAATACATACCTGGCCCGCGGAGTTCATCCGCCACCTAATACCCTCTCTTGCCGCCTTTTCGACATTGACATCAGGCATTACGATATAGGGATCATTGCCACCGAGTTCTAGCATAAAAGGAGAGAGCCTTTTTGCCATTGTTGTTGCTATATTTATGCCGACGGTTGTACTTCCTGTTAACGAAACAGCATTTATTCTTGGATCATTCACTAAGTAATCCCCAACAATAGCGCCTTGCCCTGTGATCACCTGTAAGGCATCCCCTGGCACACCTGCTTCCCACAATAGCTCGGTAAGCATTATTACAGCTAAGGGATTGGTCGAAGGAGGTTTAACAATGACTGCATTTCCTACTGACAACGCAGAAGCGACCTTATAGGAGAAGAGCATCATAGGAGCATTAAATGGAATTATAGCTAGCACAATGCCCAGAGGTTCGTGAACTACCATCTGGAGATCATTCTCGGTCCTGCCATCATGACCTTGTTCGGTTCCAGGAACTAATATTGTTCCATTAAGTCGTTTTGCACTCTCAAGATATCCTTCAAACAAATCAGCAATTCCTTGGAATTGGAACAAGCAATTTCTTATTGAGAAACCACTCTCCCGCATATGGGTCTCAATAATTTTGTACTTGTTTTCTTCGAGGGAGTATATGAATCTATCAAATATCTTCTTTTTATCTTTTAATGGAATAGCAGCCCATTTTTTCTGACCGGAATTTGCACACTCCAGTGCAAAATCTACATCTGTTGAAGTAGCTGCAGGTACGGAGTCCACAAATTGATTGTTGACCGGATTAAATATAGCTATTGTCTTCAGATCACTTGAATCTCTATGCTCGCCATTAATAAGCATTTTCATCAGAATCACCTCATATTCAATCTTATGGTAGAAGGAAAAAATTGCATAATATAAACTTAAAAGACCAGCAGCTGATCTGTCCAGTTTATATACAATTTTGAATACCAGTTTGCTAGACGGTATTAATTACCTTCTTGATTATAATACTCCACCTATAACAATGGAGGAAACAAATCCAGAATTGACCATTTAGGGAAAATGTGATTCTATGCAGCGTTTTCAGGCTCAGGTTCAACCGGCGTGGGTTTCCATAAGATAAACAGCACCACTGCCAGAATCGCCATGCCCGCTCCAAAGAAAAACGGCGCTGAAGGTCCAAAGCCTTTCCAGCTCCCCGCACCGCTCCACAACAAACCAGCTATCAAAGAGGCCGGGAAATCGAGGATTCCCAACACTGCGTTGTAGGTCCCGAAGGCAGTCCCGCGTAAATTAGCGGGCACCAAGTCTGTTACCATCGCCTTGGCTGTGCCGTAGGCCATGCCGTAATACAGCCCGTAAGCCACATACATGATCCAGATGTGGGTAGCGGTTTTCGCCAACGCAAAGCCGAGGTAGATCAGCGCGTAAACGATCCAACCACCGATGATAACCTTGCGCCGCCCCAACCGATCTGAGAGCGCCCCGGCTGGCGTTGAGATCAGAGTATATACCAGGTTGAATACCGCCAGCATGATCAGGATATTTAGCGTGCTCATGCCGCGCTCCTGCGCCCGCAAAACCAAAAACGCGTCAGAGGAGTTGCCCAGATCAAAAATCCCCACGATGACCATGAACGAAATGAAATTTTTGCCAAGTCCCTTAAACGAAATCTTGGTTTGCTTCGCGTTTGAACCGGTCTTCACTTCGGTGGTGCCGAACGCCAACACCAACACCGCCAAAAATGCCGGGATCACACTGATCAGCACAATAGTTCTGAAAGTGCTCTCTTTCAGCGCCTCGGTGCCGGCCTGCATTTTCCAGACGACAAACGCAGCGATCAAAATGCCCAGCATGGCACCGGCGGTATCGGCTGCTCGATGCAACCCGAAAGCCAGTCCGCGTTGTTCCGGTTTGACATTGTCGGCTACCAGAGCATCCCGTGGAGCTGTCCGGACCCCTTTACCAATGCGGTCCGCCCAACGAATGCCTGCCACAGCCTCCCAGCTGTTGGCAATATAGAAAAACGGTTTTGCCAGGGCGGAAATGGCATATCCCGCCACAGCTAACCATTTCCGACTATTAAACTTATCCGAGAGCCAACCCGAGAAGACTTTGAGTACACTGGCAGTGGCTTCAGCCACCCCCTCGATAATCCCAATGATGTTGGTTTTTACTCCCAATACGCTGTAGAGAAACAGAGGCAACAGATTCAGCACCATTTCGCTGGAAATATCCATCAAAAAACTGGTCGCGCTGACCACCCACAAGTTCTTTGGCAGTTCTTTCAAGCCGGGGGTCTTGCTTTCTTCAGTCATAAATCCACTCCTGAGATCAATTTCCCAACATTATAGTGCTTAATCACCTACATGAAGGTAAATATTTATTCTTGTTTACCAGATTACAGGTCGGAATCATTGTCCAATCCATGTACTTTTATCTATAATAGGGCATTGAGCGATATTGCGCCAGTTTTGACTACCAGGAGAATAATTGATGAGTATGCTCAAACCATTGAAAAACTCGACCATTCTGATCACCGGAGCCAGTGACGGGCTTGGTAAGGAAGCCGCGCGGATGCTTGCACGGCAGGGGCCCATTTGATCTTACATGGCAGAAATCCAGATAAACTCCAGGCGGTTGTGCAAGCACTGAAGCAGGAAACCGGTAATCCCCGCGTTGATTCCAGCCTAGCAGATTTATCCTCCCTCACGCAGGTGCGCCAACTGGCAGCAGAAATCCAATCGCGCTGCTCTCACCTGGATGTGTTGATCAACAATGCCGGCATCTTTTCCAAAAAGCGCAAGCTTTCGGAAGATGGCTTTGAGCTGACCTTCGCTGTCAATTACCTGGCGCCTTTTTTGCTGACCACATTGCTGCGCCCCCTGCTGGTAGGCAGTGCTCCTGCGCGTGTTGTCAGTCTCAGTTCGGTCGCGCATCGCTATACCTGGCTGGACAAAAATCATTTTCAGGGCGGCAGCTTCTACTGGGGTTGGGTGGCATATTCACGGTCCAAGTTGCTCCTGATCCTCTTCAGCAACGAACTTGCCAGCCAGCTAAAAGGAACAGGCGTAACCAGCAATACGCTGCATCCAGGCATCATCCCTGGCACACATGTAACCAAGAATATCGGGATCAAGATCGGTACCTCCCGCAAAACCGGAGCTGAAGCCATAGTCAACCTGGCGGTTAACCCAGCCTTGGAAGGGATAACCGGGGCTTACTTCTCAGGGCATAAAAAAGTCAATCCAAGCCCATTTGCCCGGGACGAAGCCATCCAAAAGAGACTCTGGCAGGAAAGCCTGATCTGGACTGGCTTGCAACCTCCGGAGCCAATGCCATCACAGGAGACGTTCCCCACAGATCAAGGCAATTTGTAACAGCATGAACCGCTCTTGAGAGGTTCTGACCGTCACTCAATCTACGCATTTTCAGAGGGATAGCGATCGGCAAAAAGCCTGAATAAGAATGCAGGCTTTGCGTTAACTCCTTAGTAATGCTCACCCCGGAGCAGACAACTCGGTTTGCCCGGATCCCTGGGCCAAAGGCTTAACTTGCTTTGAAGTTAAAAACACATGGAAAACTTTTTGGGCAGTAGCAACCATGGCAGCCTGAAGTTATTTGACCCTTCCAATTTGCCACTAACAGGAAAGATGACCCGCTCGCGCAAATTTGCCGCGCGGTCAGCCGCCCGTTCAAGGTTGTGGCTGCCCAAAGCAGGTAATTCACAGCAATTCTACTCAATATGAATTTGTCAAGATCCATCCAAAGTAATTTTCGTAAATTAAGTAACCACTGACAAGGCTTAATTCATCTAAACGAGCTAAACCACTTGAAACATGCTTAGTCTGAGCGAAAGAGATAGGAATATTGGGGTAATATTGCCAGAATTCCCAAAGAGCTTTTCCATACTGAGAATTACTGGATAATTCGCCTGTTCCATCCGAGTCGGATTGGCAGGCCCGCTCCTGCAGGAGATCAATTCTTTATCTAAAATCTCACGAGTCATTATCCAAATCTCCCTGTGATGTAATCTTCGGTACGTTTGTCACCCGGGTTGGTGAACATTTTGCGAGTGAGATCAAACTCAATTAACCGACCGGTCCGGCTTTCATCTGTGTAGAAAAAGGCAGTGTAGTCTGAGACCCGTCCAGCTTGCTGCATGTTGTGGGTAACAATCACAATGGTATAGTCTTTGATCAAAATACGGATTAATTCTTCGATGCGCTGGGTGGCGATTGGGTCAAGGGAGGCTGCTGGCTCATCCATCAGGATCACGCTGGGTTGCACCGCCAGGGCACGGGCGATGCACAGGCG
>JBAQMM010000184.1:0-3356 GCA_049302815.1 Anaerolineaceae bacterium
GCGGTGTGCTGGTGGATGGCACCCTGGACGAATACCCACAGCCCCAGGCAGACCCCGTGGTGAGCCTCTCCGAAGCGGAGATCATCGCTGCTTTAGGCGCGCCCATTCCACTCATGGAAGCTGCGGACATCCTTTCCCGCCTGGGCTTTGAGTGCCAGGTGGAAAAGGAAACTCTGACCGCCAAAACCCCGCCCAACCGTCTGGATATTGGCGAAGGTTTGATTGGCAAAGCCAACCTGGTCGAGGAGATCAGCCGGGTCTACGGCTACGACCGCATCCCTGCCACGCGCCTTGCGGACGAACTCCCTCCTCAGGTCGGCAACACGGACCTGGCTGCTGAGGAGAACATCCGCGATATCCTGGTGAGCCTGGGCTTGCAGGATACCGTGGCTTACCGGCAGACCTCCCCGGAGCGCGAAGCCCGCGTCAACCCGAATCGGGCGATCGATCCTGATCTCAGATATGTGCGCATTAAAAACCCGATCAGCCCGGACCGGACGGTCATGCGCCGCAGCAGTCTTTCTACCATGTTGGAACTGTTGGAATACAACTGCAAATTCAGACCTGGACTGGCGTTGTTTGAACTTGGACCGGTCTTCCTGCCGGTGGAAGGTCAGCAGCTCCCCAACGAAGCCCGGCGCCTCTCAATCGGACTGACCGGCCTGCGCGAGACTCCCACCTGGCAGAAAAGCAGCCCCGAGGAAAAGGATTTTTATGACCTTAAGGGGGTCGTGGAGAGTTTGCTGAAAGGCCTGCACATCCAGGATATCAGCTTCCAGGCTGCCCAACACCCGAGCTTTCACCCCGGCAAATGTGCCCGGGTGTTGGCTGGCGGGCAGGCTTTAGGCACACTGGGGGAACTGCATCCACTGGTGCGTCAAAACTACGAGTTCGGGTCCATTCCGGTGTTGGCGGCAGAGTTGGACGCTGACCTGCTGGTAGAACTGGGTAAGTCAGAATTTCAGAATCTGCCTATTTCGACCTATCCGGTCATGGTTGAGGATATTGCCATGATCGTGGATGAAGAAGTGCGGGCGGCAGACTTGGAAAGCGTCATTCGTCAGGCTGGTGGAAAACTGCTGGTGGGTGTGCGCCTGTTTGACATCTACCGCGGAGAAAAGTTCGGCGCGGGCAGGAAGAGCATGGCATATCAGCTGACCTACCAGGCTTATGACCGCACCCTGACTGACAAGGACGCTGAAACCATCCGCAACCGGGTCGTTCGGACGCTCGCTAAACAGTACGGCGCAGTTCTGCGCAGCCAGTAAGGAGGTTCTCGCCAATTCGTACTTGTTGGGTCAGCCTCTTGCGAAGCGCATCATTGCCAGAAGCATGCGGAGCGCGCATCCCTGTGGAAACGTTTGGTCTGCCCGGGATAAATTTGAAGTAATGTACCAAATTTCCGAGTGGGTGCCCACCGGGCGAAGCCTTTAGTTCAGAAAAGAGAGGAGCCCTCTGCCAAACACGCGCGGCGGTTTGACCTCAGCTCTCCGGTCTTGACCCTGGTGTTTGTGAAATCTTGCTGTGGAAGTTCTGGCAAGCGTTGTGGTGAACATGAATCCTTCACTGTGGCTGTCTTCCCTTGGGGGAAATTGATTATTTGTCCTCGAAGTGAGATAAAATTCGTCCAACGAATAACAACTTGAGCATGTCAATCATATGAAACTAACTCACAAGCAAGCGATCTTCTCTGCGATTCTGGCAGCAGCCCTATATGCCTTGAGCGCGCCAGTCGCAAAACTGCTGTTAGATTCGCTCTCGCCTGCCATGATGGCCGCTTTACTGTATCTCGGAGCGGGTATGGGGATGCTGCTGTTGGAAATGGCAGCCAGGCGTGATTCTGCCTTCCACCACCGTACAAAAGCCAGCCTCGATCTGCCGTTGACCAAACAGGATTTACCCTTTGTTGTTGGTATGATTGTTCTGGATATCCTTGCCCCTCTCCTTTTACTGAATGGTTTGAAACTAACCACTTCTGCCAATGCCTCCTTGTTGAACAACTTTGAGATTGTGGCGACATCCTTGATCGCCTTTACTTTCTTCAAAGAGAAAGTATCCCCACGTCTATGGACCTCGATTATTTTGGTGACCATTGCCAGCATCCTGCTCTCGATTGAGGACACTGGCAGCCTGCATTTCTCCATCGGGTCCATTCTTGTCCTGCTCGCCTGTATCTGTTGGGGTCTGGAGAACAACTTTACCCGAAAACTTTCCGATAAGAATCCCATGCAGATTGTGGTGATCAAAGGTTTCGGATCCGGACTAGGTGCCTTGATCATCGCCGCCCTGCTGAATGAGCTTCATGGCGACCTGGGGCATGTAATCGGCGCACTTTTGCTCGGCTTTGCCGCCTATGGGTTGAGCATCTTCTTCTATGTAAGGGCGCAGCGGAATCTTGGCGCGGCTAAAACCAGCTCGTTCTATGCTACCGCGCCCTTTTTTGGCGTGGCATTTTCTTTTTTGCTTTTCAGAACACCCCCCACTACGTTATTCGTGATTGCCCTGCTCATCATGATGGCGGGCGCCTATCTAAGCGCCACCGACAAAACATAATTATTTTCTTTTTCCAAAGGGCATTACGTCAATTTCAGCATCATGGCATTGAGGCTTTGTTATCAAAACCTGTGTCCAGATAATTCAAATGCAGACAATCCGACCTGACGAACGCTAAACCGGCTTATTTTTATCCAAGACAATCTTGGAAGATGTTTATACAAACACTGGCACTTGACAGCTCAGGTATTGCATAATAGTCTGTAACAAGATGGAGGAAGGACGATGAAAAAGTATCAAGTAGTATTTCATTTGGATGAAGAAGCTGAAACGAAAGTAAATTTTGTATTGAATAACCTGGTCAATTTATTGATTGATCTTGGCGAAGAAAACGTAGATATTGAGTTATTGGCAAATGGTCCGGCAGTAAAAGCCTTCCAAAAGAGTAATGGGGAGCTGGCTGGGCGTGTACGGCAGTTGGCTGATCAGAATGTGGTGTTCGCAATGTGCAACAATGCGCTCAAACTGTTTGATCTTTCATCAGAGAGCCTAGTGGAAGAAGCGGTTGTGGTTCCTGCCGGCGTAAGCGAATTGGTCAAAAAGCAATCTGAGGGTTGGGCTTATATCCGCCCATAGGATGACCGGGGCCTTATATCAAAAGTATTAGTTGTGAAGACCATTAGATTGCTATGACAATTTATTTAAGATGCCCTACAGCACACAAAATTCGTCACAAAATTAGGCATTGACTTTAATGGTGATATGCTCTATAATAATTGTTCACGTTGCGGGGTAGAGCAGAGGTAGCTCGTCGGGCTCATAACCCGGAGGTCAGTGGTTCGAATCCACTCCCCGCTACTAAC
>JBAQMM010000185.1:0-15788 GCA_049302815.1 Anaerolineaceae bacterium
GCGCCGGCTAAGGCGACAAAGGCGCCCCACCACCAGCGGCTGCTTGAAAGTAATTCCTGCTGCAAGACTGTGAATTCCCCTATACAGAAAGCCCAGCTGCTTGCCAATAATGCCAATGCCAGGATCAATTGTTTAGGTTTCAGCAAAAACCGAAAACCTGTTAGAAATTCCTCAATTTTTGGCAGAGCTTTTTCCAAGCGTTTGGGTTTGTCTGCCCATCTTGTTTCCAAAGAAGCCAATATTTTTTCTTTGTGCGCGGCAGCAATCGCAGCTGCCACCATGATGACTACGATCAGAATAAATATGACAATCGCCGCCACTCTCAGGGAGTTTTGCCCAACAATCAAGGATAAAGTGAGTAAGAAAAAGAACGCCGCCAGGAAAACATCCAGCATCCTTTCCGTGATGATGCTGGCAAATACTTCCATAAATCCCGCATGATCTTTGCCTTTTCCCGAGAGCAGCAGAGCCCTGCCAAATTCCCCCAGCCTCAGCGGCAGCACATTGTTGAGCAAATACCCCGCGCTCATGCCATAAAAGACCATCTTAAAGGGAAATTTGCCATCAAGGATGACATACCAACACAATACCCTTAGCAAATGCCCGCTGAAGTAAAGCAGCACAATTAACAAAATGGTGTTCAGGGAGATTTTTTGAAAAGCCTGGCCAACCGCGCGCAAATCTACCTTTTGGCTGAGAAAAATAACCGCCACAGCCGAGATCAGCAGCGGTACCAACCAACGTAAAACGCCTGAAACAACCGCCTTACGATCCTGATGCATTAATTCTCCAAGCGTAAAATGGCCATGAAGGCTTCCTGAGGGATTTCAACACTCCCGACCATTTTCATGCGTTTCTTGCCTTTTTTCTGTTTCTCCAGCAGTTTTTTCTTGCGGGTGATATCCCCACCATAGCATTTCGCCAGGACGTCCTTACGCAGAGCCTTTACATTCGCCCTGGAAATCACCCGCCCCTGGGAGTAAGCCTGAATAGGAATGACAAATAGCTGCTGAGGGATGATCTCTTTTAACTTGCTGACCAGCGCTTGACCTTTATGATAGGCATCGTCCTTGTGCACGATGGCTGTGAGGGCATCCACTTTCTCATCGTTGAGCAAGATCTCCAATTTGACCAGGCTCCCAGCCCTGTATTCGAGGAAGTGATAATCCATGGAGGCATATCCGCGCGTTCCGGATTTTAGCAGGTCGAAGAAATCCACAATGATTTCCGACAAGGGGATCTCAAAACCCAACTGAACGCGGTTGGAGGACGGGTATTCCTCACCAACGTAGATTCCCCGCTTTCTTTTGACAAGGTCCATTACCACACCGTAATATTCGGTGGGAGATAAGACATCGAGTTTCATCCAGGGTTCAAGTATCTCCTGGATCAGGCCTTCATCGGGCAGATCTGCCGGGGAATCGATCATAATGGTACTCCCGTCATTCAATTGCACCTGGTACTCCACCGACGGCGCTGTAAAGACCACATCCAGAAAGTATTCACGCTCCAGACGCTCCTGGATAATCTCCATATGGAATAAGCCCAAAAAACCACAGCGAAATCCGAAATTCAGGGCTTCAGAAGATTCAGGCTCATAAATCAGGGATGCGTCATTCAACTGCAATTTTTCAAGGGCATCCTTCAGGTTGGGGTAATCCTCCCCTTCCGTTGGGTACACGCCCGCGTAGACCATAGGTTTGGCCTGCAGGTAACCAGGCAGCGCTTTTTCGGCAGGTTTGACAGCATTGGTAATGGTATCGCCCACTCGGCATTCAGAGACCGTCTTTAGCCCGGTGGCAATATAACCCACATCTCCGGCTTCCAACCTCACAATCGGGGTCATGTTGGGCGCAAAGATGCCAATTTCAACCGGTTGAACCTTGATGCCATTAGCCATCATCATGATTTTTTCACCGCTGTTGATAGAGCCATCAAATACGCGGACATACGCGATCACACCTTTGTAGGAATCATAATGAGAGTCAAAAATCAATGCCCGCAGTGGCACATCGACGTTCCTCTCAGGTGGCGGAATGCGTTTGGCAATGGCTTCCAGCACCAACTCCACGTTGACACCGGTTTTGGCGCTGATCGGTATGCACTCATCCTCGGTGACCCCCAACAGGGTGACCAGGTCTTTTTTTACTGCCTCCACCTGCGCGGAAGGCAGATCAATTTTGTTGATGACGGGGATGATCACCAGGTTGGCATCCAAAGCCAGGTACAGATTGGCAAGCGTCTGGGCTTCGATGCCTTGGGTAGCATCCACCACTAATACTGCACCTTCGCAGGCGTAGAGAGCCCGGCTGACTTCATAATTGAAGTCCACATGCCCGGGTGTGTCAATCAGATTAAACTCGTAATCCTGCCCATCCTTAGCGTGATAAACCATGCGCACCGCAGATGCCTTGATGGTCACACCTTTTTCACGCTCAAGCTCCATGGTATCCAACACCTGTTCAGTCATATCTCGTTCCGATATGGTGTCAGTGATCTGAAGCATACGATCAGCCAGAGTGGATTTGCCGTGGTCTACATGGGCGATGATACAAAAGTTGCGGATTTTATCCATGATCGCTCTGAGTATAATCGAGTTTACTCATTCAACAGCTGCCCCCAATGCCTGCTCTATGGTTGTGGGAATATCCAAAGAACCTTGAGTGGTATTCGTTTTAAGCCATAACAAGAATTCCACATTGCCATCTGATCCGGTAATGGGAGAAGGGATTAACCCCACAACGGTGTATCCTAACTTTTGTGAAAAAGTCATTACCTGTTCCAATACCTGGGCGTGCACCGCCTTATCACGAACGACGCCTTTGTGCTTCTTTACCAGTTCTCGACCGGCTTCAAATTGAGGTTTGACCAGGGCGATGACATCGCCTGGGGTTCCTCTGAACCAGCCGAGGACAACAGGCAGGATAAAGTCGAGTGAAATAAAGGACACATCAACACTGATCAGGCTAACCGGTTCCGGCAGTCCATGCAGTTGTCGGGCATTGGTTTTCTCCATCACCACTACCGCCGGATTGGTACGCAAACTTGGATGCAGTTCGTCTTTCCCCACATCAATGGCGTATACCTTGCCAGCCCCACGTTGAAGCAGACAATCAGTGAACCCCCCGGTTGAGGCACCTACATCCGCGCAGACTTTCCCAGCCGGATCGATCATAAACACTTCCAGGGCGGCTTTTAGCTTTAGTCCGCCTCTCGAAACGAATTCCAGGTCTGCGATGACAGTCAGGCTGCAATCTGAAGGAACCAGCTGAGATGGTTTGGTGACAACCTGCCCATCCACTTTGATCAGACCTGACTGGATGGAGGCTTTTGCCTTGGAACGGCTTTCTGCGAGCCCAAGATTTACAAGATGTTGGTCTAACCTGATTTTCTGCATGCTCCAATTCTATCCCTAAAACTTGTTATTCTCTATCCGGATATATCCCATCGAGAGAATATGATAAGATAATTCCATGCTAAAAAATGTAATTGAAACTATGCGTCCAAAACAATGGATCAAAAACCTGGTTATCTTTGCCGGCATAGTGTTTGACCGCCAATTGGGGCAGCTTCAACCAATGCTGCGTGTGCTTGCTGCAACGGCCATATTCTGCCTTATTTCTGGCCTCACCTATACTATCAATGACACTCTGGATTTGGAAGCGGATCGGCTGCACCCGCAAAAGAGGAACCGCCCGATCGCCTCTGGACGCTTGAGCATCCATCATGCTAAGATTCTCGCCCTGATCCTGGCGTTGATTGCCTTTCCAGCAGCCTTTGCCCTTTCAACCCAATTTGGCTGGCTGTGCGTCATCTATACCCTCTTGATGTTAGCCTATTCCAAATGGCTGAAAAAGATCATGCTGATTGATGTCCTTGTGATCGCGGTTGGTTTTGTTTTGAGGGTGGCTGCCGGCGTGGTAGTCATCAAGGTGAATTATTTCTCCCCCTGGTTGTTTGTTTTAACCACCTTATTGGCGCTATTTCTTGGTTTTGGCAAGCGTTTATCCGAGCTCAAACTGCTTGAAAACCAGGCAGGGGAACATCGTAAAGTCCTTGATGGGTATACCATCCCATTATTGAACCAATATCTGAGCGTCATGTTGAGCGCGATTTTGATCACCTACTGCTTGTACACGTTCTCTGCCCACCCCGATGGAGGACATTACGCCATGATGCTGACCATTCCATTCGTTTTTTACGGAATCTTTCGCTATATGTACATCATCCAGAATAGCAATCTGGCAGCCGCACCCGAAGAAGTGCTCTTGCGAGACCGCCCGCTAATCATTGCGATCGTTTTATGGGCTCTTTCAGCAACGATTGTGCTTTACTTCTTGCCCTGAGAGGTGCTCATGCCAGCCATGTCAGCCAACGCTTCTGCCAAACTTATTCTTTTGGGTGAACACGCCGTCGTTTATGGTGAACCCGCGCTTGCCATGCCTTTCAGCGCTTTGCGGGTGCGGGTGGTGGTGGAGCCCTGGATTGGAGCTCCTGCGGGAAGAATCCACGTGTTCGCCCGTGATTTGGACCTTGATCAAGATTGGCGTGATTTGCCGGAGAACAACCTGGTACGGGAGGCGATCGTGCTGGTCTTATCCGTTCTGGAAATTCAGCAAACCCCGACCTGCAAGATCTCCATTTTCTCTGAGATTCCGGTTTCTGCCGGGTTGGGTGCCAGCGCAGCCATAACAGTGGCAATCATGCGGGCATTTTCAGCCTTTCTTGGTCATCCGCTGCAACAGGATCAGCTTAACCAGTTGGCATTCCAGGTGGAAACCCGGATGCACGGCACACCTTCCGGGATTGATAACACTGTGATTGTTTACGAGAAGCCAATTTACTTCAGGAAAGGTTTTGAGATTGAATTCCTCAAACCCGGCCAGGAATTCACCTTTTTGGTGGCAGATAGCGGAGTCAAGAAATCGACCGCCTCCACCGTTGCCCAGCTCGCGAACGACCGACTGCAGAATCCCTCGTATTACGATCCGCTGATCGAACAGATCGGCGAATGTGCCCGGGTGGGCAGGTCGGCGTTGGAGAGCGGCAACGCGGTCGTTTTGGGTGAAGCCATGAACACCAATCAAGACCTGCTAGCAACAATGCAGCTCTCCTGCCCTGAGTTGGATCAGTTGGTCCAGGCAGCCAGGCAGTCAGGCGCCCTGGGTGCCAAACTTACTGGAGGGGGAAAGGGCGGGCATATGCTGGCTCTTGTTCGGGAAGAGGATCTGGATGCTGTCAGAAGCGCGCTTCTAGGCACTGGTACACGGCAGGTTTATCAGACCACACTTTTGGCAGAAGGGAACGCATGACGACTGCCCGAGTGCTTGATCGCGACCTGATCTTCATTAAGTTGGGTGGATCCCTGATCACGGATAAGGATCGGACCGAAACTGCCAGGGTCGATTTGATCCGAGCCTTGCTTGGTCAACTCAAACAGCAACTATTTGCTCATCCGGAACTAAAAGTGGTGCTCGGTCACGGCTCCGGATCATTTGGACACCATGCCGCCAAGAAGTTTGCTACCCGCAACGGCGTATTCGGCGAGGAGGATTGGCTGGGCTATCAAGCAGTTTGGCAAAGCGCACGCAAGCTCAACCAGATCGTGGTTGAGCAGAGCCAGGCAGTTGGTCTGCCAGTAATCGCTTTTCCTCCGTCTGCAGCGATTGTGACCGACAACCATACCATCGTGAAATGGGATCTCGCACCCATGCGGATTGCCCTCAGCCATAACCTTATTCCCATTGTCTATGGAGATGTGGCTTCAGACCTAAATATTGGTGGCACGATCCTCTCCACCGAGGACTTATTCTTCCATCTCGCCCAGAAGTTTCACCCCGGTAGAATTCTCCTGGCAGGTATGGAAAAGGGGGTTTACGCAGACTACCCTCACAACCGGGAAGTTTTGCCTTTCATTGCCTCTGATGCCAATCTTGAAACCCGTTTGGAAGGTTCTGCCAGCGTGGATGTTACCGGCGGGATGGTCAGCAAGGTCAGCCTGATGCAAGCAATTTGCCGGGCAATTCCAGGGATCCAAATCCACATTTTTTCGGGAACAGACCCCGCCAACCTGGGTAAGGCAATTGAGGGGCTCTCAATCGGAACACTCATTGCCTGATTCTCCAGATCAGTTTGTACCATTTGTTCCTGGTAATTTGAAAGTTCCGATTCCAAGCATTTATAATTCCTGCATGAGGAAAATGACCCATGATTTACACCAGACAGCAGCTTGAAGAATTTGAAAATCAGACCCTAGCAGCTTATGCCATCCACAGCAAAGACTCTAAGGGGCGCAAGTACCCGGAGGAGGAGGCTGACTTTCGCACCAGGTTCCAACGCGATCGCGAACGCATCCTGCATACCACTGCTTTTCGCCGACTGGAATATAAAACCCAGGTGTTCATCAATCACGAAGGGGATTATTACCGCACGCGCCTGACCCACTCCTTGGAAGTTTCCCAACTGGGGCGTTCGGTAGCCCGCTCTCTGGGCGCCAATGAAGACCTTGTGGAAACGATTTGCCTGGCACACGATCTGGGTCACCCGCCTTTCGGGCATTCAGGCGAGGCAGCCTTATCCAAATTGATGAAAGATTATGGCGGATTTAACCACAACACCCAGTCGGTCCGAATTGTAACCACGTTGGAAAATCGCTATCCCGACTTTCCTGGTCTGAATTTGAGCTGGGAAGTGTTGGAGGGAATGGTTAAGCACGAAACCGACTATGACATTTCAGACGCAAAGGAGTACGACCCGGAGTTGCGGGGGCATCTTGAAGCGCAAATTGCCAATATTGCGGACGAACTGGCTTATACTTCACATGATTTGGATGATGGATTGCGAGCAGGCATGATCACCCCCAGCCAATTGGATGGTATTGCCATTTGGGAGATCGTGAACGAGAGCATTGGCCGCCGGAAGACTGAAACATTGGATGAACTGACCCGCCACCAGATCATTCGCCGTCTGATCGGCTTTGAAGTGACTGATCTGATCCAATCCATCGACCGCTATCTGCGCAAGAGCGGTGTCAAATCCGCTCTCGAATTGCAGAAACTGCCGTATAATGTGGTCGGTTTTAGCGAGGATATGTACCGGCGCAACCGTGAGCTTAAAGATTTCCTTTTTGCCAACTTATACCGTCACTATCGCGTTGTTCGGATGGCTGCCAAGGCTGAGAGGATTGTCACCGAGATCTTTAATATGTACCAGAGCACCCCCTCCACCCTGCCAGCAAACGTGCAGGAACTGATTGGTGAGCGTGGTTTGGAACGTACGATTTGCGATTATATTGCCGGTATGACTGATCGCTTTGCCATAGACGAATACAGACGTCTGTTTGATGCAGATGTACTCCCATAGGAAAAAACTTAGAAGATGACCAATCAACAATACATTACCAATGCTGGAAAAAACAACCTGGAAAAGGAATTGGCAGAGTTAAAAGGACCCCGCCGCACTGAAATCTCACGAAGGCTGAAAAATGCCATTGAAATGGGCGACCTCTCAGAAAACGCTGATTACATCTCAGCCAAGGAAGATCAAGGCTTCCTGGAAGGCCGCATCCAGGAATTGGAAGCCCTCCTGTCGAACGCAATTGTGGTGGATGAAAATGGCACCACCACCGACGAGGTGCAAATAGGCAACAAAGTGACTGTCCGCGAAGGGAATGAACCGGAAGAGGTGTTTGAGCTGGTTGGAGCTCAGGAAGCCAACCCCCGCAAAGGCAAAATTTCTTATGAATCTCCCCTGGGAGCGGCTTTAATGGGAAAAAAGAAAGGCCAGAGCGTCAATGTCCAGACGCCTGGGGGAAACCTGATATTCAAAATTCTCAAAATCGAATAAATCAAAAAAGCTGAGCCCAACTTTGAACTCAGCTTTTTGTTTATTTAATTGGATCTACTTCCGATAGACAGCCAATTCTATGGTTGAGCGTTGAAAGTAGCTCTGCTCTGGCAGGGGAATATCTCCATAAGCCAAATCCACAATTCTGGCTTCCAATCTCAAGGTGGCTGTTTCCAGCTCAAACTGTTTCCCGGGCTCCGAGAGGATCGGTTCGCCTCTTAACTCAAGGCGTTGCCTAAGATTTGGCTCACTGAACACATGCCCACTCATCAGCACCTTGGTGACTGTCTGGATATCGTTTTTATCAAAAAGCCACACCTCAAATGCCGAGATCTTCTTGGGTTCTCCGACGCCGATGATATCTGAAATGCTTACCCCGCATTCCCCCAGGAACTCTCCATTGGGAGCATCGAAGGTAAAGGATTCATCATACAGATCATCGCCGAACATATAGGTGGTCATGAATTGCGCAATAGGCTTATCAGAAACCGGTGCTGTTCGGCCGTTTTGTTTACTTGCGGCGGGGGCAGCCTGGGGTACCGCAGCAGGTCTTGTAGCAAAAGGAACAGCTTGAGGCACCGCGGCGGGTCTACTGACATTCTCCAAGGGAGCTGTGTTCGTTTTCATCCTGTTCCGATAAAAGAAGAAATACACCAGCACAGCACCCACAATCAAGATTCCGAGTAAGGTCAGCCCCAGGGTAAGCAGACCATTGGATTTCTCAGGCTCTGCTGATGCGGTGGTTTCACTCGGGGTCTCTTCAGAAATGACCTCGGCGGGAATTTCCGCGTTGATTGCCGCGCTGAACCTGGAGATTTGTTCCTGATTGAGATAGAGGGGGGTATTCTGCACCTCTCCGAGCGTGGTTTCGGCGTTTTTACCCAATTCCTCATAGAGCTGCCTGGCTTTAGCTTGATCGTAAGTCAGGTTATAGTTTGTGATGACCATGCGCAGGTAATCCTGGCGCAAATCGGGGCGCATCGTTTCCGCATTTGTGTCTGTCCATTGCACTGGAAAAATTACCCAGCCAAATAACAGTCCAATCAGTAAACCCAGTATTCCCACCGTAATGGCAAGATTCTTGGGTTCTTTGAGTTTATCCTTTATGGCGTTGACCAAATTATCCATGTTCCTGCACCTCTCAGCTTGAAATAAGAAATGTACTTCTTCAGTTATGTTGCAGGATTTGTACCAGATCAGGTTTTCGGGGTTTCCGTTTGGTCTAGCGGAAAGACTTTCGAGCAATCCAGGCAGCGGGCCTGACGTTTATTCTGCGCGACCAAGGTTCCTCCACAGTTCGGGCAGGGCTGTTTGAGAGGCAGATTCCAGGAAGTGAATATGCATTCCGGATAGCGGGAACAGCCGTAAAAAACGCGGCCTTTCTTGCTTCTTTTTTTGATCACATCGCCAGTTTTGCAGGTTGGGCAGGTAACACCGATTTTTTCCTGGAAATTTTCCGTGTATCGGCATTTGGGGAAGGTGCTGCAGCTGATGAATTTCCCAAATCTACCATTGCGGAACACAAGGTCGTTCCCACACAGCGGGCAGGCTCGACCAACTTTTTCCGGCCCGATTTTGGTGACAGGCATGTGGGTCTTAGCATTAACCAGGCTTGCTTCGAAGGGATTGTAAAATTCATGCAGGACATTCACCCAATTAAGTTGACCCTTGGCAATCTCATCCAGTTTTTCTTCCATATCCGAGGTAAAGCCAATATCCACGATGGAGGGGAAATATTCAACCACAAGGTCATTAACGATAAAGCCAGTCTCGGTGGGGATCAGGCGCTTGTCTTCGAGCGAGACGTATCCACGGCTCTGAATGGTGGAAATAATGGGAGAATAAGTGGAAGGCCGGCCGATTTTGTTCTCTTCCAAGACCTGGATCAAAGAGGCTTCGCTAAATCTGGGCGGCGGTTGGGTGAAATGCTGAATATATTCAATATCCTTCAACACTTGAACCTGACCTTCTTTCATTTCAGCCAGGGGGAGGTCTACCAGTTCTTCCTGATCAGTCTGATCCTCATTGACAGATTCTTCATATACTGCTTGAAAACCCTTAAAGATGTTCTTCTTACTTGTGGCTTTTAGCAGATATTGATTATCCGTGGATTTACCCAAAACCTCGACGGTGGTCATTTCATTGATGGCAGGGTTCATTTGGGAAGCCACAAAGCGCTGCCAAATCAATTTGTATAGGCGAAATTGGTCATTGGTCAGATGATTTTTTAACGCGGCCGGCTCGTGTAAGACAGCGGTTGGCCGAATGGCTTCGTGGGCTTCCTGCGCTGATGCAGCTCTTGTGCGATAGTGAGGAGCTTGTTCCGGCAAAAAAGCCTCGCCATACCTGGTCTTAATATAATTCCTGGCTTCATTCACCGCCTGGGCAGCGACATGAACAGAATCGGTGCGCATGTAAGTGATCAGGCCGGTTTCTCCGCCATTTCCGATGTCAATGCCTTCATAAAGTTGTTGGGCCACGGACATGGTCTTGCGAGTGAGGAAACCTAACTTGCGTGAAGCTTCTTGTTGCAGCGTGCTGGTAATGAAGGGTGCTGAGGGCTTCACTTTCCGCTGGGAAATCTTGATGGCATCCAGGTGGTAAGCCGCTCTGCGCATATCCTCGACCACCGTCATTGCCGATGTCTCATCTGGCAGAACAGGTTCAAGCTGGTTTATCTTGAACAATTTTGCCTTGTAGAAATTAGGGCTGCTTTCCGGGTAAAACTCAGCTGAAATTACCCAATATTCCACGGGAACAAAATCTTGAATTTCCCGCTCCCGTTCCACCACCAGGCGCAACGCTACGGATTGAACCCGACCTGCTGATAAGCCGCTGCGCACCTTTGCCCACAAAATGGGGCTCACCCCATATCCAACCAGCCGATCCAGGATCCGCCGCGTCTGCTGAGCGTTGACCAGATCCATGTCCACCTCACGCGGGTGTGCAAAGGCATCCGCTATGGCTTCCTTGGTGATCTCGTGAAAGACCACCCGCTCAGTCTTCTGGGGGTCGATTTGTGCTGTATCCATCAGGTGCCAGGCAATCGATTCACCTTCCCGGTCAGGGTCTGTGGCGAGATACACTTTATTGCTACGCGCAGCCAGGTTTTTTATTTCGTGGGCCAACTCGATTTTCTCGTTTGGCACGCGATATTTAGGCGCAAAATCGTTGTTGACATCCACGCTGAGCTGGGTCTTGAGCAAGTCCCGGATATGACCAACAGATGCCAAAACTTTGTACTTTTCCCCAAGGAACTTGCCAATGGTTTTGGCTTTGGCAGGCGATTCAACGATTACCAGGTCTTTCCCAAGCGCGTTATTCCCATTTGAACGCTTCCCGTTCTCCAGTTTGCTTGCCTGTGCGTTTCTTTTCGGGGCAGATGTGGATTTCACCGCTCGGCTCTTTGCAGTTTTCTTTGAAGTGGCGACCTTTTTGGAGGTGGAGGTGGATTTGGATTTCGCCTCGTTGCTCCTTGCAGTCTTCTTTGAAGAGGCAGCTTTTTTAGGGGTATCTTGAACTACCGGTTTCTCCAAACCAGAATGGGCATCTGTTAATCCCATCTTTGATAGTTTGGTACCACAGACCTGGCACTCTCCCTTGGTGATAGGGGCGCCCCGAACGGTAAAAGTGGCCACAGGATGCACCATTTCACGTTTTTCTCGACACTTTAAACAATAAGCTTCCAACGCTAATACTCCCAAAATACCAGATTTACTCTTGCCTTAAATTAGCCCACCTATAATACCATACTCAAAATTGTCAATGCAGGGGAATTTACATTTAATTTGTAATAACTTTATACAATAAACTTTCAGGTAAATGTATACCTGACAGTTTATCCGCCCTGCCAGGTTCGCGAGACCGAATATTCCATCCCCCTGACCCTCACAATCAGGCCCTTCAATTCCATCATGGTCAACTGGGCAGTCAATTTCTCAACCGACATGCCCGTCTGGGAACATAAGTCGTCCACGTGCACTGTTTCCTGCCCCAACGCGCGAAGGATTTTCTCTTCCTCTGGTTCGACCACAGGTCTTTCCGCATGGGGCAGGTCTTTTCTTTGGGGCAAATTCAGGCTGGCAAGGACAACTGTCGGGCTTGTCAGCGGAGTCGCCCCCTGGGCGAGCAGATTATTCGTTCCACGGCTCATCGGAGAAAGTACCGATCCGGGGGCAGCAAAGACCTCCCGACCCTGTTCCACGCTGAACTTGGCTGTGATCAGGGCGCCACTCTTCTCACCTGCTTCTATCACAATTGTTCCTCGGGAAAGGCCTGAAATTATCCGGTTGCGCGGGGGGAAGTTAACGCCATCAGGGGGCGTACCTGGAGCGTAATCACTGATTAGCGCGCCCTGCTGAATGATTAGCTCTGCCAGTTTACGGTGTTCAGGGGGATAAATGATATCCACCCCGGAACCCAGCACTGCCAGGGTTCTTCCACCCATATCCAGGGCCGCCTGATGCGCGATAGCATCAACCCCGCGTGCCAAACCGCTGACAACAGTGATGCCATTGCCAGCCAGGTAGGCTGCGGTATCCTTGGTGAGCTGCCTCCCGTATGAGGTGACACTACGGGTGCCGACAATCGCCATGGCAAGATCGTCTTGCGGCTCAATGGTGCCCCTGTAGTAAAGGACCGGCGGGGGTTGATCGATTTCTTTCAAATACCTGGGGTAGGCAGGATCGTTCCAGGTCAGGACCTTGATCCCTTTTTTGACCAGATTGGTTTGTAATCCTCCCAAATCGAGTTTGTTGCGTTGTTCGATGATGCCATCTGTAATTTTTTCGGTCATTCCGGCTGCCAAGAGTGCGGTTCTGGAAGCTTGCCAGGCAATTGAAAGACTGCCAAACTGGTGCAGGAGTTTTCTGAAGCGGACTGCGCCAATGCCTTTTACTGTGCTGAATGCCAGCCAGTAGGTCAACTCATCCATGCTTAACCCGCAGCCCTTCGGGAACACACACGTCAATGCGCTGCTGAGTCAGATTAATGCTAAGGATGACCGACGGTATCGCCGGCAGCAAGAGCTCTTTTGATGCGAGATCGCTAATCACATAGACGTCATTCGCGCCAGTGACCAGGATATCGACCAAGGTGCCAATTGCCTGCTCCCTCTCAAAAACCCGCAAGCCGATGAGCTGGTGATGATAATAGGTTCCTTCGGGCAGCGCCGGCAGATCCTTGACTTTGGCGTAAACTTCCAGGTTCGTGAGCGCTTGAGCCTCTTCACGGTTAAGCACACCCTCGAAAGAAAGCAGCAGAAGCTCATTTTTTGCGCGGACGCTTGATACAGTCATCTGGCGGTGTTCCTCCCCTAGGAATACCTTTCTGCCCCTGTGCATGCGTTGCGAGAAATCGCTTAAAACGCGCATCGCAATCTCACCGCCGACGCCGTGCGTCCGCTGCAGCCGTCCAATCAATACAAAAGCAGGCTCATTTTGAAGATTCGAGCCTGCTTCATCGTTATTCAAGGATTTCATCCTGAAAAAAGAATATCCCTTCAGTCACCGTCAACCACATCCATGGCAACCTGAGTGCCATTTTTGGCTGCGACCACCCGCAATAAGGTCCGCACGGCATTAGCTACGCGCCCGTGTTTGCCGATCACCCGGCCAATATCCTCGGGGTTGACCCGCAATTCCAAATGGACGGTACTGCCACTGCGATATTGCTCAACCGTTACTTCATCCGGATTATCCACCAATGATTTGGCAAGGAATTCCAGCAGTTCGGTCAGGTTATCCTGCTTCATGCGATGTTATGCCTTTTGGGGTTTGGCGGGATGGGCTGTCGAGGGATCTTTCACCCTGTTCTTGTAGATCTCGTCTGCTTCTGCAAGCAGTACTTCCTGAGCTTCTCCAGCCTTAAGCCTCTCATAACGATCAGAGAGCTTGACAATTTTGAACAATTTTTCAATTGATTCTGATGGTTGGGCACCAACACTCAGCCAGTGATAAATGCGATTCTCTTTAAAAATGATCGTGCTTGGATTGGTCTTTGGGTTGTAGTGCCCTACAATTTCAAGAAAACGTCCATCGCGAGGACTTTCTTTATCAGCAATTACCACACGGTAATGGGGTTGGTGGGTAGAACCAACACGGCGTAATCGAATACGTACCATCGAGTTAATACTCCTTAACTAAAAATAAATGTAATTCCCGGTCCTGCCTTAAAGGTTGAGAGAATGCCGAAGGGTGCATATCCTTTTCCTCAGTTCCGAGAGGAACCTAACAGTTTATTAATATTACCACGTCCACCAGATTTTTGTAATTGTTTCATAATAGTTTGAATATCTCGAAACTGTTTCATTAACCGGTTAACATCCTGGACATCTTTGCCGCAGCCGGCTGCGATGCGTCTCCGGCGGCTGGCATTTAATATTTTAGGGTTGCGCCTCTCGGCAATGGTCATGGAATTGATGATGGCTTCAACTGTTTTCAGCTGATGCTCTGCTTCACGATGATCCACATTCTTGGCAACAACACCATACTGCCCGGGCAACATCTCCAGGACCTGTGAAAGTGGCCCCATTTTCTTCATCTGTTTCAGCTGCTTGGCAAAATCTTCCAGAGTGAATTCCCCTGAAAGCATGCGGGCGGTATCTTTGGCATCAGCTTGATCGGAGTAGGCACTCTCAGCTTTTTCGATCAAGCCCAGCATATCCCCCATTCCGAGAATCCTTGAGGAAATTCGGTTGGGGTCAAACACCTCCAAAGCGTCCAGCCCCTCGCCAGTTCCCAGGAATTTAATCGGTATGCCGGTCACCTCGCGAATGGATATGGCCGCGCCACCCCTGGCATCACCATCAATTTTGGTCATGATCAGGCCGCTGATCGGAATGACTTTGCGGAAACCTTGCGCAATATTAAGGGCTTCCTGACCAGTCATCGAATCCACAACCAACAAGATTTCATTGCATGGGACAGCGTGTCGAATGCCTGCCAATTCGTCCATCAATTGATCATCCAATTGAGAGCGACCGGCAGTATCCAGAATGACGATGGAATACGCGCCTTTTTTGGCGGTATCATACGCCGCACTGGCAATCTGAACTGGCTTTGCCCCGTCCAGGGTGAAAACGTTCACATCAATTCGTTCGCCAAGCGCCTGCAACTGTTTAATGGCAGCCGGGCGATAGATATCCGCGGCAACGAGCAGGATGCGTTCGCCTTTGGCACGCAAGCTTTTGGCAAGTTTTGCCGCCGCTGTGGTTTTGCCGGAACCCTGCAACCCTACCAGCATGATCACATAGGGTCTCTCACCTTTGAGATTTAGAGGCTCTGCCGGCCCAAGCGTGATGATTAATTCCTCATTGACGATCTTGATGACCTGTTGAGCTGGATTTAACGCCTTGGAGACTTCGACCCCGACCGCCCGATCCTTGACCCTCTGCGTGAACGACTTTACCACCCCATAATTCACGTCCGCTTCCAACAGCGCCAGTCGGACCTCACGCATAGCCAATTCCACGTCATTCTCGGAAAGTTTTCCCCTGCGGCGCAAGTTTTGAAAGATATTATTCAGTTTGTCAGATAAGTTTTCAAACATTTTCCTGGCTCATAGTTTTCGCGATAAATACTCGCCTAATCAAGTAATAAATTATTTCAAAAGCATCAATTGTTTTGCTACAATTGGCAACCAATATCATACCTTAAAAAGTCTCCGCATGCTTATCCATAATCGTCAGCAATTCTCAGTATGGAAAAGCTCTTTGGGAATTCTGGTAAGCATTGCCTCAACATTCCGTTCTGGCGTGCACAAAACCAGTGCACACCCTATGAGAATCAAAACAGACAGGGTGTGCTCTTCTGTGGAGCACACCGCAGCGCTTGGGAATTCTGGCAACATTACCTCAATATTCCTATCGCTTTCGCTCAGATGAAGCGTGCTTCAAACTGTTTAGTCCGTTTATATGAAATAGGCTTTGCCAGTCGTTACTTGAT
>JBAQMM010000186.1:0-8907 GCA_049302815.1 Anaerolineaceae bacterium
TGCTTTCCCTGGCAGCAAGCGCCATCCCGAAAGCAGCCGCAACGCCAATCGCTGGCGCTCCGCGGATGACCATGCTGCGGATCGCATTTGCCACTCCCTGGCAAGTATCAATTTCAACCAGCCGATATTCAGCCGGCAGGCAGGATTGATCAATCATCTTCAGTTTTTGACTTTGTTCATCCCAAAAAACAGTCCGCATTACAACTCCCATAAAAAGACGCCCTTCAGGCGTCGACTTATTCTATATCAGTTTATCATTATATGAATGCCCTGTCAAAAATAACTGGGGATGAATTGAACGAGAATGAATTGAACGAGATTGGCAATTTTCCAACACAGTTATAATCTAAGCGATATGCGCTCATCATCCTCCTTGATCCGTTGGGCAGCCATCGGCATGTTGATCATGGCCAGCTTTCTCACTACCGTGGAGTTGGTCCGCTATGCCCGCATCCGTGCCACTTTTCCAACTGGCTTAAAAATCGCCGGCGTTCCTGTGGGCGGGCTTTCTTATGAGGCTGCTTCTGAGCGGCTTGTTCAAGTTTACCTATCCCCGATCGAACTCAAGTACGGCGAGGCTCGTATTCAGATCCGACCGGCCACACTTGGTTTTGGGCTGCGCCTTGATAACATGCTGGCGGCAGCCGATAAACAGCGCGTGGGAGAATCTTTTTGGTCGGGCTTCTGGAAGTATCTTTGGAATAAACCGATCAGCTCCCAGGATATTCCCTTGCAGGCCATCTACGATGATGAACGAATCCTGAGCTTCCTTCAAAACGAGATTTCAGTGAGATATGATGTTGCGTCCACCCCACCCATGCCTATACCAGGCGAGAGTGGTTTTTATCCCGGACAGGCAGGCTCCGAAATCAACTATGATGTTTCCCTCCAACGCATCAAGCAATCCCTCGGTTCCAATGCTGTCCGCAGCGTCAACCTGGAGATCCGGGAAACGCGCGCAGCCAGGCCAACAATTGACCTCCTGGAAATCATGCTGAAGGACATCATCGATGCGTCCACTTTTGACGGCTTGGTTGAGTTGTATTTGAAGGATTTGGAGACAGGCATGGTTTTGCACTTTACCCACAGCCGCATGGGCGATGAAGAATTGCCGGTAAATATTGCCTATTCTTCATGGAGCACCATCAAAATCCCGGTCCTCATTTCCGCGTTTCAAAGATTATCTGAGCCTTATGACCCCGAGATACTCAGCATGATCGAAAAGATGGTGGAACGCTCTGATAATGACTCCACCGATGAATTGGCTTCCGAAGTGATCAGCCCGACCTTTGCTCCGATGGAAGTCACTGAGGATCTTCAGACCCTGGGCATTTCCAACACTTTTTGGGCAGGCTATTTCCATATCGGCTCCCCCCTGCTTCAGGCTTACAAAACACCCGCCAATCAGCGCACGGATTATGACACAGAACCTGATAGGTATGCCCAAACGACCCCTGAAGATTTGGGTTTGCTGCTGGAAGATATCTATTATTGCGCAGAGGATGGGGGTGGAAGTCTGCCTCTTGCCTTTAATGGAGAAATCACCCAGGCTGAATGCAAAATGATGGTTCAATACCTGAGTTTGAACAAGATCGGCGTGCTCATTCAGGCGGGAGTGCCTGCCAATGCCACTGTGGCGCATAAACATGGCTGGGCTTATGAGGTGGACGACGGTTATATCCATACCATAGGGGACGCCGGCATCGTCTACACGCCGGGAGGTAATTACGTTCTCTCAGTCTTCGCCCACCATCCAGTACAGGCTGTGTTTGACCCGGTCAACCTGTTGGTCGCCAATCTTTCCAGCGCGGCATACAATTACTACAATCTCTATAACCAATAGTCGTTATTTCGAAACTGGGGGACCACTCAGTTTATCCTGTGATAATCGATGTGGTCTGGACACTGACTCTTTAATAGGATAAGTCAGTATTTTCTCGTAGATACCGTCTTGAAAGTCAAGAGGTGAAGTTGTTGCCATAATCGGGGTCAAAAGGCAATTGGTTTTTGAGGACCCCATAAGCCAGGTGCAACAACTTCTTCATCGCAGCGGCAATAATCGCCATATTCGGGAGACCTTTCTTCCTCAGGCGGTTGGATACACATGGGCAGTAAGGCAGGTATATAGAGATAGTGTCTCAGCAATGCTTTTCCACGTTTAGATATTCTGATTTTCATGTAAATTGAGGAGCCAAACTCGAATCGAACCGGGTTCAATCCGATATAGGCGGCTAGTTGTGAGACACTCTCAAAATCAGTGATATCGTTGATCTCAGCAGAAGTTTGGCAGAGGTCAAGTTTCCAATGCCAGGGATTGTTGCCAACAATTTTTGCAGTCTCTTGAAATCAGGATGTTCGTCAATAAAGAATTGGATTTGTTGTTTGATCTCATCGATCTGCACTTGAAGATAGTCCTGATGTTGCTTGACGTTCTCCACCACCCAGGCATCTTTTTAACCACTGGCCGGTTTTCTTCCTGCTGACAATTTACTTCCAGTTCATCGAGACTACAGACCAATGCACGCAGATGTTTCACCACAGAAGAAACTGGCTCCCACAGGCACAGGCTTTCCCTTTGTTTCCTGAGGAGTTGATATTGTAATAAATTGCATGACCAAACATTTCTTAATATACCCTTGACAAGAATTATATTATCTGGTATAAAATGCACCTTAGTTAAACCTTCACGATAATAATGGGGTTTTAATAATAAATCTAGTTCATAAAGGAAAAAATGAAAAAAATGTTTCTAGGGGTTCTTGTTGTGTTGTTGGTTGCTGTTAGCTTTGCCTATGCGGCAGCCAATACTGTACCTGTTACTGGTGCTGGTGATGGTAGTGCAACCATCAGTGGCTATACTGTAACCAATGTTCACTATGTGCTGAGTGGTGGCGATGCCAGCACAATCGAGTCGGTGACGTTCTCTCTCACCCCGGTTGAGAATAACGCTCTTGCTCCGACCACTGTTAAGGTAAAGTTGCAGTCTTCAGGTAGCACTTGGTACACTTGCAACTCAAGCGGAACAACTTGGAGTTGCCCCGTCAATGGTCCAGTGGCTGTGACAGTAGCGGATAATTTACGCATAGTTGCTGCTCAGTAACTGATCAAATTGACCTCTTTCCGCGTAAGGGGGTTGTCAAAAGGCGCAGGGCAATGATACACCCGCAAAAAACCCGTCTTGAGAGTGTCCTCACTATTGTTTGCATTGTAGTTGCATGGGCACTCGTTGCTCCCACAACGCTGGGGGGGCAATTAAAATATGCGATTATCAGCGGCAACAGCATGCTGCCGCTGATGACAGCTGGAGATCTGGCGATTGTCCGCGAAGCCCCTTATTATCAGATCGGTGATGTTGTTGCCTACAACCATCCCGAGATTGGGATGGTAATTCACCGTATTGTTGCGCAGCACGGCGAACATTTTGTACTCCGGGGAGATAATAATAGTTGGACAGACGGGTACTACCCCACCTTAAGCGATATCCATGGCAAACTTTGGCTTTGGATTCCCCGCGTTGGGAAGGCGGTTGCTGCGATCAAAGAGCCCTGGATTTTCAGTTTATTGATGGGGATGAGTATCTTATTATTTGGATGGTCCTGGATTAAGCCCAGCAAAACTTTACGTAAGAGGATACGAGATTAAAATGCGTCGCTCTGTATTTGCGAGGCTACGCTCGTTTTTTGCTACCAACCTGGAGGAATATCGTCTTTTCTTTGCTGTTCTTGGCATTCTTTCGTTGATCTTGGGGGTCGTAGCTTTTCTGATGCCTGCTGAGATTGAACTCCCCGACAATATCACCTATCAGCACACAGGTCTTTATACCTATTCTGCCAGTGCCCCTTCGGAAGTTTACCAGGGAGGCAAACTTGAAAGTGGTGCTGCTATCTTTCCAACGGTGAGTTGTCAGGTGGATACCGTTTTTTATTACCTCTTTAGTTCAAACGAGGCAGCTTTATTGCAGGGAACTTACCAATGGACAGCAGAGCTGAGTTCCAGTAACGGGTGGAAACAAAATATCCTTTCACTACCCGAAACGAGCTTTGAAGGGACCTCGCTGACTACGAGGGTAACTCTGGATGTCTGTGCAATGGAACAAGTCATTCAGCAAGTCGAGAGTATCACAGATCTGCACAATTATCAGTATTTACTGACACTGTCCCCTAATATTCAAGTGACGGGTGAGGTGGGGGGTATGCCCTTGGAAGATACTGTCTCTGCTCCATTGAGGTTTACAGTGGAACCACAGCAGATATTCCTGCAAGTAGAGAATACAGAGAACAACCCACTACAGCCTACTCAGAGTGGTGAGATTGCCAGATGGCGCACATCTGTGAATAACCTCCCTATTCTTTCAATGAAATTACCAATTCCCCTCGCACGATGGATCGCGCTGGGCGGATTGCTCCTTTCAGCCATAGCCCTGGCACTCCCCAACCTGTTCCTGCGAGGAAAAGCAGAATCAGATGAGGCATTGGCTGCAACGACCATGTTCGGGAAAAAACTGGTTGAGGTACGTGGGCTCTCAATTGACGCAAGCTCTCAATTCGTGCAGGTTCGCAATTTAGCTGATTTGTCTGGATTGGCAGATCAACTTAGTGAAAAAGTGCTGTTACAGATTACTCCTAACTCAGCAGACTACTATGTACTAAGTGGACGGACTGTTTACCTGTTCCAAAAATCCATCCCAGTGGCGGCAACTGAACCCATTCTGGAGGAACAGATCCGTCAAGGAATAAGAGAAAACCAGTTCATCATCTATTACCAGCCGGCTATTTCACTGGAAACAGGAGAAATAACGCATGTAGAGGCTTCATTACGTTGGAGGCATCCGAACGACGGACTGTTGCTCATGGATGAGTTTTCCCCACAAGTGGAGAAATATGGCTTAAGTGCGCTGGTCGATTCCTGGGCTCTAAATCACATATGTGAGCAGATGGCTGTTTGGCATAAGAATGAAACACTTCCATGTTCCGTAGAAGTTAATTTCTCTGATCAGTCCTTAAGGATGGGAGTGTTGGCGAATACTGTCCAGCAAACCCTGCAGGAGAAAGGATTAAACCCCAGTTCGATTGACGTGAGCATTCATGAAAGGGAATTACGAGGTGACCCGATCGTGGTGAGAAACCTACGAACGCTGAGAGAGATGGGAGTTGGTATCACAGTGGATATTTCAGCCAATGAAAACTACGCTGTGGTTTACGAAGATGTAAATGCAAGACTCCTCAAATTGGGATGTACGGGGCTGCTCAAGCTCGCTCCTTTGCCGTCAAATGATGATTTCTTCCAGCATGCAGTACTTTGGGCGCACGAGTACGAGATGCAGGTCTGCGCAGTGGGAGTGGCAACCAAGCAACAACTGAAGTACCTAAGGCAAATCGGTTGCGACCAAGCACAGGGAGACCTGATTAGCCCTCCATTAATTGCTCAGGATATCCAGCCCTACTTCGAGGGTCATGTGAAGCCTCTGCAGTTAATGGATTTATAGCCGCAATAGAAGGAGAATGTCTTGAAAAGAATTCGTATGCCTATTGCTATTCTCTTACTGCTGGCGCTGGTTAGTGTTGGATCAGCTATCACTGCAGCAAACCATGTTCCTGTAAGTGGTTTGGGAGAAGCAAGCATCAGGATTAGTGCCAATCAATTAAAACCTTCCGAATGTGCTGGTATCGATCTCACTAATGTGATCACTGGCAGTGGGAATATCAACGGTACCAGTGCGAACGACCTCATTCTGGGCAGTCCTGCGCGAGATACCATCACAGGAGGGAAAGGTAATGACTGTATTCTTGGTGGAGCGGGCAACGATACTCTTAACGGAGAGCACGGGAATGATATCTTAATGGGGGGGCCAGGCTTTGATACGTGCTTGGGGATGTTGGTCGGCAACGATCAGTCATATGGTTGTGAGTTTTGGCTTCCCTGAGATTCCTGATTCTTGCCACGCGAGCGTTTCTTTTACAAAACCATAGCCAAGTCCCGAAATTACCTATCCCAAAATACCATTTCAGATGTCCATGGAATTAGAAATGGACATTGACAAAGAGTCCACAACTCAATCACCTCTTGAATAAGAGAACCCAGGTTCTGTAGGTGAACTCTGTATTGAGTTTAAACCCTGAATATGGGACTGTCCTTTTGCATCCCGAAGAGAAGAGAGATGAGTACACTACCTAGTTTTAATGAGCAATCCGGCAGGAAAAAAGCTGTAACAGTAACTTAATATGTGCATTCTAATTTCTGCCTACACCTTGAACCAGATAAGCAGGAACAGAATTCGAAGAGCTAATTTTGAGTGTAGATAAGTGCACAAAAGTAAGTACTTAATAGCTTATAGTTGATGGCTATAAGTTTGTATCCGGCGAGGCAATTCATCAGGTAAGAAGGTTCTTTAATGGCTCTCCTGCAACAAGGTCAGCCTGCAATTCTTTCCAGGTAAAAGTGGGGCTATTCTATTGAAAACAACAGTATCAAATAAACACTTTCAACCCTTAAAATACCAAAAAACGTGAACGAAGTGGGAGAAAATTTCAGACGTTTTTTGAAAACGGAGTTTTTGCAGTGGACTCTTTAATTTCAACCAAATAGAAGGTGGCTATTCAGGTTGATAACTTCCATCCATTACAGATTGGATGAATGCCGGTACCGTATCATGTGGAATTTGTACAGCGGCCCCCAATGTCGTCGTTGCGGCATGATACATATCACTCGGAATCTCAACAAAATTGACATCACTACTTTCAATCCTTCTCGCAAGACAAACCAATGTGTAGATGTCTTTTATGGCGAAGTCAGTGGATATGGACTCATCAGAAAGTATATCAATACTCATCTTTATGATTTGCATCCAATTAAGCTCATCCATGGTCTTTTTGTAAAAAGCTGTCAGAACCTGGGACTGACGACGAACACGTTGAAAATCCGAATCATAATAACGCATACGCATGAACCTGACTGCCATCTCACCATCAAGATGGTGTGGACCTGCGTTAAAGTAGGAATTCCCATCAGCAACGGGTTGATCCAAAACGATGTCCACGCCGCCAATCATGTCGATATATTTCGCTATCTCTTCCAAGTGCAGAACAAGGTAGTGGTCAAATGTGACTCCAAAGTTATAGTCAAGGTTGGTTGCCAGGGAAACAACCCCACCTCCGGCACCATTAAAGTATTCCCCATAACCATAGGTGGCATTAATCCGCCCTGTATCGATGTTATGCATGCTCATATCCGCGATGGGAACGTAAAAATCGCGCGGGATTGAGAGTATGGAAATCTTTTCGTTGACAAAATCGATCCGCATTAAACGAATGGCATCAGCTTGCTCATTATTATCAATACCCAGCACCAAAATGGGCATGGTCTCGGGTCCGCTACAAACGGGTTTTGGTGGAGTTCCGCCGACCTTTTTGAGGGATTCTGCCTGCTCTAAAGAACTATCCATATCTTCAACAGACAAGATTCCAGCACTTTCAACTATCTTTGCTGCTTCGACTGTTTCTTCCGTTATTGGGATTTCAGTTTGATGTAAAGTGATATCCGGTGAAACATGGGTTTGGAGGGTAAGGTCTGTTTCAGAAGTGGGTAATGTTCTACCAAGCAGGGGGCTATTCCACACAAGAATCAAGGCGACTCCCAATGCACCCAAAGCCAGAAGCAATATGCTAATTCCCAATCCTTTTTTACTTTTCTTCATAATTGACCTTATATTGTAATCAGTCTGATTAAATAATTATATTGTTTCTGAAGCTTTCAAGCCCTGAATGGCTAAAAACAAACACGCCCTTCAGTTTTACTAACGCATACTCCAATGACATAGGAAAAATCAAAGCTGCGCAGAAAAAAAGAAAATAGGACTCATTATGTATTGATCCAAGTCATTTTGGTACTGTGATATACGCTAATTGGCTTGCCGGCACATCTACGCTGATCTGGTGGTGTTGCAGATAACTGATCAACACCCTTACCCTTTCACTTCCATTAATGCGTGTATCAAAAATGGCTTCGTAGCCTGCAAATGGACCGCCTTGGATTTTTACAGGGTCACCCTGTTTCAAGCTACAGAGCCGGACTTTATCGGTAAGATTGGCGGATTCAACTTGTTTTTTAAGAGAACTGATCAAATGATCAGGAACCCAGGCTGGTTCACCATCAAACGAGACAATTCGATGCATCCCAGGGATCCAGGCAATTTTGGATAGCGGTACCGCCTCCAGATCCAAACAGGCAAAGAGGTAGCCAGGAAAAAAGGGCTTTTCAACGCGTGAGCGTGGATTGACTGGTTTGACGATCAAATGAGGATAATAAGTCTCTATATTGCGAACCATAAGCCAGTAGCAAAGTCTAGCCTCCATATTTGGTTTACTATTAAGTGCATACCATCTATTTGCCATAATGACTATGTTCTGATCACAACTTTGTATCACCAATATTATAAAATACCAAAAAAGTGACGTTTCAAACAACAAACATTTTTGGTATTTAGCTACCCATCCCAAACCTTACAGGGATCATATTTGATTCAAATTGTATCACATAAGAAAATTGGAGTACGGTGAGGAATTTGTCCCAGGGCAATCGCATCTAAATTTCTTTTTGTGAAAAAACGACACTTTTGATCATTTTGAGTTGGCAATATGTGCATTTGTTGGTTCGTTTATGTGTCTAATTGCCGATGAAAGCAGTTTTTATGATCACGATGGCTGTCACATGTGGCTCACTTGCTGATAAAGTTTGAGTGGGGTGTAAAAATCGAACACAAAAATGGCAAAAAAACTTGTCAGACATAAGATGCAATTGCCCTGCCTTTTTTGCCAGGGCAATTGCATCTAAATTTCTTTTTGTGAAAAAACGACACTTGTGATCATGTTGAGTTGGCAATATATATATGCATTTGTTGTTTGGTTTATG
>JBAQMM010000187.1:0-11228 GCA_049302815.1 Anaerolineaceae bacterium
GAATGCCTGGGGGTGTTTCTGCCGGTCATGGCACACGCGGTGGAGACGCTGCGGGGCGAGGCTTACGAGTGCGGGAGGAAGTAGGTCTGTAACGGCAACCTGTCTGGGTGGGCTGGTTTGGTCAATAAGGGTATCTATAACACTTCACCAGGTTGGTGGAAATAAATGTTTTTTCCTAAGGATTGTTGAGCAAGTACGCTATGTCTCAGGGACCAATGTGCATGGTCCTTCTTCTTGGAAAATGTAAGCGCAAAAAGAGAGCTCAATCCTCCAAAGAACGTGCCAGCCAGCGCAGAACCGCGAACACTACCAGCACGAGCAGGATCATAAGTGCTGCCACCGGCGTAGCAGCGGACAACCCCAATCCTTGGAAGCGTTCGTAAATTAAGACGGGGATGATTTTTGGACTATAAGCCAGGATTACGACCGCACCAAATTCGCTGATCCCGCGCGCCCACATCATGATGGAACCGCTCAAAACACCCCGCCATGCCAGGGGAAGGGTGATATGCCAGAACACTTGCCAGGGGCTGGCGCCATCTACCCGGGCAGAGCGTTCATATTCAGGATCTACCGAAGCAAAGGCTTCCCTGCTGGCATTGATGAGCAGAGGCAAGCTCACGAACAGCATTCCCACCACAATTCCCCCCAGACTATCGGTGAAAAACATTCCAATCCTGGCAAACAGACTGCCGAGAACCCCCTCGCGACCGAAAACAAGCAGCAGGGCAATACCTGCCGCTGTGTGTGGAATAATGAGCGGAAGATCAATGATCCCTGCGAGAAGGGATTTCCCCTTAAATTTTCCCCGCGCCATGATGTACGCTAAAGGTAATCCAAGCGCCAGACCCAGGAAGGTTGAAATAGAACCTGCCAGGAAGGTTAACCCAATCGAGTGGGCGACATCCTTATCAGTGATCGTTTCCAGCAAGGTTTCCACCGAGGTCGAGAGCAGGGTGGTCAACAACGGCAGGATGATGAAGAGGATCAGCAGACTGGCTGCAAGAGCAAATCCAACAGGAAAACGATTCTTTTTCACTGGGAGCCAAGCATATTCCGCAGTGCTTCCGGCAAATTCGCGGGTTGGTCTACGGATATAGGGATCAGCAAGGGATGTGAATCTTTCTGCATGATCGCCTGACCTTCAGGGCTGTAAAGGAACTGAATGAACAAGGCGGCTTCATCGGGATGGGGAGCATTGGTCGGAATGGTGATGCCATATTTGATCTGCTCGCCCTGGAAAACCGGGTTGACTGAGGCAAAACGCTGAAAATCCATCTGGACTGTGACTTTTCCATATTGATCATCCAAGTCGGCTTCACCGAGATTCAAGCTGGGTGGCAGTTCCAGCATATCAAAGCCATGCTGTTTGATCACGCTTTTGTACTCAAAGGCATAATCAACCTCGCCTGCTTCCAGCAGGGAAATGAGCGCAGTGCTTGAACCGCGTACGAGAATATGGGCATCCTTGGTGGTTTCAACAATTTCGGGCACGCGGATGGTTTTTACGTCGCCCATGTCGATCAACTTGATGGGATAGGTCAACTGCCCGTTTAAGAAATTGTCAAAGATCTCTTCGTTGCCATAAACGTTTTGTGCCAGGGAAAGAACCATCAACGTGCGGTAGCCAACTGCATCAAAACGCGGGTCTGCCAATCCGACCCTGACATCCGGGCGGGAAAGGACCTCCCACCAATTGTCAGAAGTGATCTCGTCGGCATATTTACTCTCTGGGCGATAGGCAATTCCCAGCTGGTTGGTTGCCATGGAGATATACCAATTAGCATAGGGCTGTTCGGTGTCTGGAATATTGACCTGGTACATCAACATGGGGATGAGCGATTGATCCGCCGTGGCAACAATATCGATTTCCTCGTGCAATTCAGTAACATGTCGCATTACCTGGATGGAACCGTGATATTCCGATGTGACATCTATCTCCGGATATTTTTCTTCAAATGCCTTTTCAAGCTCCCCAAACGGCTGGATCAGACTGCCGGCGGCAAAAACCACCAAAGGAGTCTTTGCCTTTGGGGCACAAGCAGAAATACTGAAAAGGATTATCAAAATGATAATCAATAAACGATGTTTCTTCATATTCCCTAAAAAACTGGGTGAGGAGGATCTCTACCTGCTCACCCAGATAATTCTTAGCGGTTTACTTGATTTCGATGGTTACCAGGTCTTTGACCCAGAGATTGCTGTCAAACCCAGGCATATACGACCTCAGCATTTCCTCATCCCAACCTGCCAGGCAGTTTTCACATGCCAGCAAGTCTGCCAGTGGCACTTCGGCAGAAAAGCCATCTTTCGCAATCAGGACAACCGTCTTGGCTTCCGGATTGACTGTCACCAGGGCAAGCACATCCGTCATGCGCACGCCGGTAACATCGATGGGACCTTTCTTGGGATGTTCCACGCTGATGTTTTGAACGGTCATGCCCGTGAGGTCCGCCATGGTCAGGGTTTTTTCAGCATCCACCAGCCCTTTGATGGTGAGGGTGGCATCGGCAGGACCTGCAACTGCCGGGGCTTCACCAGTTGCTTCTTCGGTGGGTTCTCCTGTTGGTTCGGCAGCCGCAGCCTCAGGGAAATTGATAACAACCTTGAGAATACCGCCAACCATCTCTTTCTTGGTCAGATCAGACCCGACCAAGCGAAGGGGGAAATCTTCGCCTGAAAGCGGATTTCCATCGACACGGTATGCGACAATGATATTGTCGTTGCGGGTTACCAGGGAAGAATCCAATGTGACCGTATACCCATCAGCGGAAGTGATATCGATGGTGTAGCCGGCTCTTGCCAGGTCATCCCGATAGGCGTCATCTCCGTGTTTAACCTCGTCATCAACACGACCGAGCAGGTAAAACAGGGGAATACCTGACCACTCCTGACCATCCTCATCCACCCAGGTCGCCAGGTGGCAGTTTGCCGCTGCGCCGGATTCAAAGGTAGCCCGATCCATTGGTTCATCGATGGCGCCGACAAAGTCGACTACCCAATCCTCTACGGCCTCTTTCAGGATGATCTTATTTACCCATTTCACGGACCAGTGTCCATCCACAACCTGGAGGGGTGAGTCGCTGATGATGACCAGGCGCAGTTGCCCTTCTGATTCAGCATCCAGGGGTTTACCTTCCTGTTCATAGGCAATCATCGTCTGGAGGGTGCCGATTGTGTCGATCTCATCACCGCTGGCGACATCGTAGGTGATATATTCGCCATTGAGGATCTGGCTGGGGGAATAAGTGATCGAATAACCATCTTCAGCTATGATTTCCACACTTTTGTCTTCACTTAGACCACCCAACTCATCCAATAAGGTGCTGACAAGGACACCTTTGTAATTGACGGGAGCGGTGATCTTGCCGGTGCTGGACATTATGCCACCCAAGCCTTCCACTGAAGGCAAAGCCTTGAGTTGATCCATGGTCAAATACACGCTCGCATCGTCTTTAACCAATTCCAGGGACGTCTCAACAACAGCAGTTTCCTCAGTGGTAACAACAGGTTCCTCAACAGCAGTATTGCATCCTGTCAAGCCTGTCATGACCCCCAATACCAATACACATACTAAAAGAAATCTCTTCATTTCATTCTCCTTTCCAAAATGGGAGGCATTGCTGTTTCCGGCAACACCCTTAAGTATGTGACCATTGGGATTTGCCACATACTGCCGCTCACATACCCATGTTTGATCAATTTAGGCGCAGTGAGTCGAAGAATCAATAAAAATTATACCAATAATAGTCGAACAGAGTATCCTAATTATTGCTCATTGTGATTCACAAATTAAAATATCCGGGGTTTTTGTCAGCGTTGTAAGCGTGTAGGCGTGGTGATGGAGGGCTGCTATTGGTAAGGCAAATACACACAGGGAACTGGCTTGCCAGTTCCCTGTGTGTCTATCGGGGGCTGGAAACCTTCGGTTACGGACTGCACAGGGTCCCAAGGGAGGCTCCTGTTCGCGATGCCTGGACATGCTGGAGAAAGCAAGATTCTTCGTTTCGTTCAGAATGGCAGATAACTCAGAATAACAGAAACTCCATTGACAAAGTCTGCTTCCGTCGTTTCTGGCTGCCCAGTCCTCATAGTATAATCATGCCGATTCTTCGACTCACTGCCCTATGTTAATAGAACACGGGTACGCGAGCGGCAGCATGCGGAAAATCCCAAGTGCCGTATGCTCAAGGGTGTTGCCGGAAACAGCAGCGCCTCCCGTTTTGGAAAGGAGAATGAAGTGAAAAAGCTGTCTTATGTTTTAATTTTGGGGGTATTGATTCTCAGTCTTACTGCCTGTGCAAGCAAAATTGAGAATCCTGTCATCCGGCTGTCCACGACCACTTCGGTCAACGACTCCGGTCTTATGGCGTACTTGCAGCCTGTTTTTGAGGAAGACACGGGCTACACACTCGAGATTACCTCGGCAGGCACTGGGGCTGCCATTGAAAAAGGGCGCACTGGCGATGCAGATCTATTGCTGGTGCACGCCAAGGCTTCTGAAGAAGAGTTCATCGCAGAAGGATACAACGAGGTTCGCATCCCGTTCATGTACAACTATTTCGTGATCGTTGGACCTGAAAGCGATCCCGCCGGTGTGAAGAACGTTGCCACAGCAGCCGAGGCTTTCAAGTTGATAGCCGATACCGGCAACATCTTTGTGTCCCGCGGGGATGACAGTGGAACGAACAAGGCTGAACTCAAGATTTGGCAGAGCCTTGAACTTGATCCTACTGGTCAAGCCTGGTATGTCAGTGTTGGTGATAGCATGGGCAAGACCCTGACCGTCGCGGATGAAATGCAGGGCTACACCCTTTCCGACAAAGCCACCTACCTGGCGCATGACAATTCCCTGAGCCTGCTGCTGGAAGAAACCGACGACATGAAGAATACCTATTCCCTGATCGCCATTAGCCCAGAGCGCTGGGAGGATACCAATTATGAGGGCGCACAGGCCTTTATCACATGGATGACCTCTGACAAAGCCCAGGATTTGATCTCCAAATTTGGCGTTGAGGAGTACGGAGAGCAGTTGTTCTTCGTGCTTGAGGTTGAATAACTTCAAGGCAGGTCGGGTCATGCCAGAAATGTTTGACCTGACCGGTTTGGTGTAAATAAACATGCAGGTCACTTACCTGATCCGAAATATGAGGGGCATCAGGGGTGTGACCTGCATAAAACACATTTAGCTAATTTGGACACGATTATTCGTATCTTTAATTTGTTGTTTGGATCTGACCCCGAACTGAGGCAGATCATCGGTGTGACCCTGCGTATGTCGCTGATCAGCACCTTGATTTCCTCGTTGCTGGGGATTCCATTGGGGGTGGTCATTGGCAGCAATAAGTTCGGGGCGAAGCGCTTTGTCACCCGCATCATGCACACCCTGATGGGACTGCCGCCCGTGGTGGCAGGTTTAATCGTGTTTCTATTCCTTTCGCGCAGCGGACCTTTGGGGACGCTCAGGCTGCTTTATACAGTCGCCGCCATGGTGATCGCGCAGGTGATCCTGATCACGCCCATCATTACCGGGCTCACCTCCAACATCGTCTCGATCAAAGCCCCCATGATCCGGGAGACTGCCGCCGGCATTGGTCTTTCATCTTTCAAGCGTATGCTCTATACCATTTACGAGTGCCGGACCCAGTTCATTTCCACCATCCTGACCGGGTTTGGCAGAGCCATCGCGGAGGTTGGCGCGGTGCAGATGGTAGGCGGAAATATCCAATATAAAACACGGGTGATGACCACAGCCATCATGATGCAGACCAATATGGGGCATTTTGAGTTCGCGATCGCCTTGGGTATTGTGCTGTTGATCATTTCGTTCATCGTCAACTCTGTTGTGAGCAGGATCCAGGAAAGCGCGGGGATAACATGATCAGGCTGAGCGGCGTCACGATTAAGTATGCAGACCGGATGGTTCTGGATATCCCCGACTTAATATTCGAGGTGGGGAAGCGCTATGGCTTGATCGGTGAAAATGGCAGCGGTAAGACCACCCTGCTGCGGTTACTCGCCGGAACGCTGATGCCCGACACGGGTGAAGTCCTCAGGGTTTTGGCAGACGGCATGGGGTATATGCCGCAAAATCCCTATGCCTTCAGCTTCAGTGTCTTGAAAAACGTGGAAATGGCGCTTGAAAAAACCCCCGGACGCGAGCCGCAGGCACTGCTGGCATTAAGGAATGTGGGCATGGAGGGGATGGTGGAAGCGCGGGGGAATAAACTTTCGGGCGGCGAGGCACAGCGCATGGCGTTCGCGCGCATCATTGCCAAGCCGCGCAAACTAATCCTGCTGGACGAACCGACCTCCTCCACGGACATCAAAGGTACGGATCTCATCGAGAATACCCTGCTCCGCTATGTTGTGGAGACTGACTGTACCATGATCTTTTCCACCCATTCCCCCGCCCAGGCGCTGCGGCTGGCAGAGGAAGTGATCTTCCTGGACCAGGGCAGAATTGTCGAACAAGGACCGGCTGAGCAGGTGCTCAAAGACCCTCAAAACGAAAAAGCAAAATTATTCTTGCAGCATTGGCGTATATAAAGGCTTTTACGGCTGGAAGTTCAATGAACAGGCAGACGCCGTTTAGCCAACAAAGTAGCGCAGCAGCCCGATAAGGGCACCCCCAAGCACGAGCCAGATCGAATCCACTTTATAGAAAAACAGGATGGCAACACTCGCCAGCACAACCAGCAGCGTCCACATATCGACGACCGCGTTTTTGGCAATAGTCAGGCAGATGCTGATCATCAGGGCAATCACCGCAGCGTTGATGCCTCTGAGCAAAGCCTGCAGGGGTCTGGACTGGCGCATTTTGGGAATGAGCGGTCCGATGGCGGCGACGATGATGAAAGAAGGGAGGAAATTCCCGAGGGCGGAGACAGCCGCGCCGGGCCAGCCTGCGATCAGGTAGCCAATAAAAGCGGAAGTGGAGGTGACCGGTCCGGGGGTCATCTGCCCGACGGCGATGGCATCGATCAATTGCTGCTCGGTAAGCCAGCCAAGGCGTTCTACGATGTCTTCGTGGATGAAAGTGAACAGAACCATACCTGAACCAAAGATGAGGCTGCCGGTTTTGAGGAAGAACAGGAACAACTTGAGCAAAACATTATCGGCAGCAGCAGAAATGAACTTCAGTGGAGCGCCGCTATTATAAAAAAGCGGGAAAAAGAGCAGCAGCGGTGCGCCTTTATTCTTGATGCGCGGCCACTCACTGATCAGCATTGCCAGCAAGCCTGATCCAAAGATGATGATCACTTCATTGACGTCAAGAAAGGAAGCCAGCAGTGCCAGACCGAAGACCAGGAACTGAGGACGGCTGGTGAGAGTTGTCTTCCCCAGGCGGTAGGTCGCCATCAGGATCAGTGCCAGGATTACCGGATTGATGCCGTAAAACAGAGCATCCACCTGGGGCAGGCTGCCGTAGCGGACATAAACCACCCCAAGGAGGCTGCTCAGGACGACTGCCGGAAGGAAGAAGGAAAGCTCCGCCACAACCAGGCCCGGATAGCCGGCGCGGACAAATCCGATATGGGCGGCCATCTCGCAGGCATTGGGTCCGGGCACCATGTTGGTGGCAGCCACCAGGTCCAAAAAGTGCTCCTGGGACAGCCATTTTCGTTTCTGGACGAATTCTTCTTCCATGATGGCAATGAGCGCCATGGGTCCACCGAAGCTGATGGAGCCGATTTTGAAAAAGATGCCAGCCAGCTGCAATAAACGGTTTGTGGGCGGGAGGGCGGGGTTTTGATCTGTCATTGAATCACTCAGGTCGATTCAGGTGCCGTGGCCAATTATGACTATGTCGTCCAAGCAAGTATATCAAAGGATCAAACGGATGGATAAGGGGATTTTTGCCGGGGGCAATTCGCGTTTTGATCGGTTTCGCCTGCCTTGGCGGAAACCGGATGGATTGGGTTATTGTATACAGGCAGGGAAGCTTTCTCCGACAGACCAGGGAAAAACCGAGTCAATCGGCGAAAGAACCATCCAACGGGTCGGGCAGATCCGCTCCCACAATTCGCGCGGGATGGGTGTAAAGATTAAAGCCGTTGGAGCGCGCGTACCCAACCAGGGTAATGCCCCAGGACCGCGCCAGGCTGATCGCGTAATCATTGGGGGAGTTCAAAGAGATGATCACGGACGCGCCCAGGTGAGCGGATTTTTGGAGCATTTCCGAACTGATGCGCCCGGTGGTCAGGACGACTGGCTGTGGAAGGGAAACCAGGTTCAAGAGGCAATAGCCTGCCAGTTTATCCAGGGTGTTGTGCCGCCCGATATCATCCATGATCGCCAGGATTTCCTGACCATCACTCAGGGCTGAGCAGTGAACCCCGCGGGTTTCGACGGTCGCCTTCTCGGCTTCCAGAAATTGCTGCAACAATTGGGTGACTGCCGCCGGGGCGAGATGAATATCCTGCAGGCGAGGCGCAGGCATTTCAGGCAGGTTCAGGGAGGTCATACCCCCGGAGCAGCCGGTAGTCCGATGAAAATAACGCGGTTGCGCCAGCGCCTGGGCTGTGGTAAGTTCTACGTATTCGCCCCCCTGGCACACATTCAAACTGGTCAGATCCTCTTGGGCGTGAATGAGTCCTTCATTAAAGAGAAATCCGGCGGCCAGGCAGTCCAGGTGGCTGGGGGTGCAAAGCAGATCCATCCAGGCCTTTCCATTGACAATCAACGCCACCTCGCGTTCGATGCTGACGAGAGTTTCGTTGAGTTGAGGCTTGCCGGCTTCAACACGGTAATACTTGATCGGTTTGCTGCGTTGGTTGCTCATGGTCACTTTCCTGATAGTTGATCGATTTTACAGGATATGGAAGCCCTGACTAAATTATACATTGCGAAATTCTGAATGCTGCCGCCAGGGTGCAGAAAGAGGCTTTTGACTACTGGTGAAGAACCAAAAACATAGTCTGCGGGGACTCCATCAGGATGCTTGAGGACGCCAACACGCCAATATGCGCATCGCCCTACCAACCGGAAGGCAGGACGGGTATTGAACCGCGGCAAACGATGCGGAGTATTTCTTATTTTAGGAATCTTATCAGCAAATCTTGCAGGAGAAAAGGAGCACACTACCCTTCCGTCAGGGGATCATGCAGGTGGGGACACCGGCGCGATCGAAGAAATTTGGATGCAATTGCCCTGACGGTCACAAACTATGGCTGTAGAAACATATATATGATATAACATAATTCTACTTCGTATAGTTCTTGCTTTCACTGATCTGACATTTGATGGAGGCTTCGTATGATAGTTACAAAACAACGTGTGATTGTTTTATTGTTGGTCTTCTTCCTCTTTTCTACTAGCTTTTCCACAGTACCCGTCCTTTCCTCCAGTATTAATACAGTTTATCTTCCAATAGTGATTAAAGCCCCTCCACCATCGCCCTTTAATAAAAACGCTCCTCCTGATGGAGCTAAAGACCAGCCTATTCAACCAATCCTGAGTTGGACTGTGAGCAATTATGCCACTCAATATGAATATTGCTACGACACAGTGAGTGTTAACGACTGTTCTCATTGGATATCCACTGGCACAGACACTTTTGTTCAACTTCCCATCCTACAACCTTTCACTAAATATTATTGGCAAGTCAGGGCTTGGAACGGCTCCTATGGACCCACTTACGCCAATGGCAGCAGTTCGACTTCTTGGTCTTTCACTACGCTTGACCCTTTTCCGGCAGCATTTGGCAAACACGCTCCAACAAATTATGCTACTGAGCAGAGCCTGACCCCAATTCTTAGTTGGAATATCAGTGCCAGGGCAACAAAGTACGAATATTGTTATGACACCACTTATGATGGAGCATGTTCCAACTGGATTTCCACTGGTACCAACACCTATGTTCAACTGCCAACCTTACTGCCTGGCGTTACCTACTACTGGCAGGTGCGAGCCTGGAATGGAACTTATGGTCCCACTTATGCTGATGGCAGCAGCCTGGATTTCTGGTCATTTACTACTCAAGTTATTCAAAATGGAGGTTTTGAATTGGGGGATGTAATATGGACAGAACAGTCATCTTCTGGCTTTGATTTAATAATGAATACGAATCAAAATCTTCCCGTTTCTCCTCATAACGGATCCTGGTTAGCATGGCTGGGTGGCGGCGATAATGAAATTTCATCATTATCACAGAATATAACCATTCCTGTCGGGAATAGCGCTCTCCAATTTTGGGTCTGGGTAGCTTCACAAGATGATTGTGGTTATGATGTGTTTGGGATTTTTATTGGAGATGATGTCGTATATTCTCAGTGGCTCTGTAGTGTGTACAATACCAATGGCTGGGTACAAGAGACTGTAGATTTATCAGAATACGAAGGAACAACTCAGACCCTTGAATTTCTTGTGGGGCTTGATGGTGATCTTAATAGCAACCTGTTTTTAGATGATATCTCCTTTGAACCAATGATTGCCCAATCTGGTGGTGAGGATTTTCCTCAGGAATCTAGTGAGGTTTTGCTACCTGTGGAAGACTTGGCGTTGATGAAGGACGATAGCCTTCTGACCAACCATCTATTCCAGGGAGTCTCCACACCAGATTACAGCAGAAAGATTTTATTGTTGCGGAATTCGCTGCTTTCGGAGTGAGAAAGGTCCACGTCGGTCCGCCTCACGGCTGGTCTATCCGGGAAGAATGTTTGATCAGGTTGCGATCGCGGTGGTCTGGGCTGCGGTTTCGTGGATATCAGGTTAATGGAGCATAGAGGGGAATGACTGACAATGCTCCGCTACTTGGGGACCCTCTGTTTATGCGGCTGCCAGACGATCGGAATACTTGTCATGCTGAGGAGCATAGTGACGAAGAATCTTTTCTGTGACTTGACGATCAACTGACGGTTGCGACTCGCTCAATGGCGTAGGGTGCGGTCAACTGAAGACCGCACCAATTCCACTGTGGTCAGTATCCGCATTACACCGTAAAGAAAAAAGATCACCTCGCAGCGATTGGTAGATTCAAAACCAGAATCCACTCGACATGAAATTTTTTCACTGCGCTCAGAATTACTGGAAACATATTAAGACTTCAGAGGTGTGCGTAATCGCGCACACCTCTTGATTCACAAAACAACATTCCGGAGGGCGGTCTAGATGACAATATTGACTAGTTTTCCAGGCACGATGATCACTTTGCGTACAGATTTCCCATCGATGAGTGGCTGCACACCCGGGCTGGCCAGGGCAAGTGCCCTGGCGTCGTCATCAGC
>JBAQMM010000188.1:0-1601 GCA_049302815.1 Anaerolineaceae bacterium
CCCTGTGGCTGCTTCAGGCGTTTGGTCCCCTGGCGGTTACCAGTGCCAATTTATCCGGGCACGAAAACCCCACAACCGCCGCGGAAGTGATAGAACAATTAGACGGACGGGTGGATCTGATCCTGGATGGCAGCACGGTTACGGGCGGTCAGGCTTCCACGATTATCGACTGCGCCGGAACAGCTCCTATCCTTCTCCGCCAGGGTCCAATTCCCTTTGACAGCATCCTGAAGGTCTGGAACCAGGCATGATTGAGCTCACCAATCCCTGGTTGCGCCTTTTGGTGGAACCGGAAAGCGGCAGCTTCTCGCTCTTTAACCTTGAGAAAGACTTTGCCTGGGTCAAAAATGCCCGCTTTGGCATCTCCGTTGCTTTCGGTTCGCGCGCCCAAACCAGCTGGTGCGGGGATTTATCCCTGATCGAGTTGCGTGGTCCGCTGCAGCAGTCCACCGTGGGTGGCATGCTTGACCTGGTGGAATGCGTGTACCAGACCAAAACCGGTGCGCTTGACCTGACCGTGAGTTTGGGATTGCTCCGGGACTCTCCCCTGCTGCTCCAAAAGCTCTCGCTGACCAACCATGATAATAAGACCATCTTCCCTGAACGGCTGATCCTGTGCGATCTTAATAAGAACGGCATCCAACTCACCCCGAGTCCAACGATCCAGCCAGTTTTTTATTCCAACGGCTGGCAGTCTTGGTCGCCCGCCGGGGTTTACCGCCACGGGGAAAGGCAGCAACGCTCCAGGCTGGGGACACTTTCCAACCCGATGATCATCAACCCCGGCACACCCGTCACCCGGAAACGTGACCATTTTTCATCCGATATGTTTGCCCTGATCGGGGATACCAGTTCCCGTGTCGGGCTGATCGCCGGATTCCTCTCCCAAGCGCAGCAGTTTGGCTCGCTTGAAACCTGGCTGCGCCCGCAACCGACCCTTGAAATGTGGGCTAATGGGGATCGCGTTCATCTGCTGCCCGGTCAGACTCTCCAGACCGATTGGGCAGCCTACGGCTTCACGGATCTGGACGCCCCCCATCCTTTTCAGCCCTACTTTGAGGCGGCGCAGCGTGAAAATGACGTGCGCCTGCCCGAAAAGACCCCTGTAGGCTGGTGCTCATGGTACTACTATTTTGAGCGCGTCACCGCCCAGGATATTCGCCAGAACCTCGCCGCCGCTGCGGCTATGCGGGCTGAATTTCCCCTGGACCTGTTCCAGATCGATGACGGTTATGAAAAAAGCGTCGGCAACTGGCTGGAATTCAATCAGAAATTTCCCGAAGGCTTGCGGCCCTTGGCAGGGGAGATCCGTTCTGCCGGGCTCACCCCCGGCATGTGGCTGGCGCCTTTTATCGTTCAAGCCGGTTCGGAGATGCTCAAACGCCATCCTGGTTGGATTTTACGCAGCCGCCTGGGCAAACCGGTCAATGCCGGATTTGCCTGGAACAGCCTGGCTTCCGCGCTGGACCTGACCAACCCGGATGCTCTGGCGTACGTGCGCACCGTTATCCAGACCGCGGTAAAGGACTGGGGCTTCCCCTATCTGAAACTCGATTTCCTGTACGCTGCCGCGCTCGGCGGAAAACACCACAACCCGACCC
>JBAQMM010000189.1:0-4849 GCA_049302815.1 Anaerolineaceae bacterium
CCACACCGACGCTCGAACCCAGCCCGACGCCGCTGGCAACCGCGGAGCCAGTGAACGCGGATGGAAACTTCAATGTTTTGTGGCTTGTGCCGGTCTTTTTTATCGTCCTGGCAGGCTTGTGGATCTATAAGGCAAGATCAGGCAAAGCAAAAGAAAAAGACGGATCAGACGACTCTGATTCCTCCCACCCCGCATAAGCCAAGTAAGTAAAAAGGTCACATTGCCGCTTACGTCGGTCTCCCCGCTTCCGTTCGCGCTGGTATTCTCACTTCTGTTTACGCAGGTCTCCCGACCGAGCGCAGAATCTGACTTGCCTCATCTGCACAGGCGTCTGCGGAGAGGGCAAGCCCTCTTCCTACCAACAGAAGCTTCTCTGACCAACCTGATCCCCCGATTGCGCTTGTCTCCTGACAATGCACAGGTTTTTTGTGTGTAGCTTTGGTGACTTTCATGGATAATGACAAGAGCGGGAGATTTTCGGCCAAACCCTCATGCTGGTGGGGACGCCAGCACGAACGAAGTCAAGTGTTCCACCTGACACGTCACGCACGCTTCGCGATGCATGATCTACAACTACCACGTTTGCGACGGTCTTTTGCACCTGAAAATTAAAAGGATTTGGCATGCAGGTGAGGCAAGCCTCATCCACACCAGATATTTGCAGAGAAAGCAAGCTTGCTACAAAAGAAGTGCCCCCTGGCAAACCCAATCATCATTCAATCAATTCCTGACCGGAGGTCTCCTCCTCACCCCCATTGGTGTTTTGCGGCAGCATTTCCTGTTTCTGGATGAATCCGACCAGACCAAACAGCACTTCCGCGACCACCCAGATGATCCGGTTCATGGCCGCGTAAACCGCAATCATTTCCACCGAAGTGATGTTGGAAAACACGAACGCCAGAACCGCCTCCCTCACACCAATGCCACCAGGGGCAAAAACCGCCACATATCCCACTGCCCAGCTTAAGGCATAGCCGCCGATAAAGACCCCGGCCTGGCTTAAGGGGAAATCAGTAAACATGGTAAAAAAACTGGATCCAATCAGTAACCACAACAAGATGCTTACTGGAACGATCACCCACACTTTTTGGATCTTATTTTCGGTGTGCTTATTCATGAAATGGTTGACCAGCCACAAACCCAGAATCCACAGCCCAAGGATGCCGACGGTCAGAACTCCGGCAATCCAGGGTTCGTTTGGCAGCTTAATATATCCACTGATGAGATCAAACCTGAACAGGCACAGCAAAGAAAGGCCTACGGCAACCGCTGATGAAATCAACCAGACATTTTCCAGGATCAGGGCCCGCGTGGCTTTTTTGCCGGAGAGCCCGTTGGCATGGTAGGCGCCAATCCTACCTACAAAATGCCAGATTCCTCCGGGGATATATTTGCCCAGTGAGGTAATTCCGTAAAGCCCCAAGGTTTTCCAGTAGGAAGGATACCAACCTTCGGCATTGACGGAAAATTTGGTCAACAAAACGATCAAGCTTTTTCCAAGCAGCAACAACACCAAGGAAAGGAGGATGCGAAAAAAGGATATTTGGCTGATAAGGTTGCTGACTTCTTCTTTATGCTTGAAAAAGTAGTAGCCGGCGGCAGCCAGAACAACGGCGAGCCAAACCCACTTGATGATATTGAGGAATTTTTTATTTTTCAAAATAGTCTGCTTTTGAGGTAATCAAATTGGATGCTGGATGATTGCCTGACAGAGGGAATTTTTGCGAGCAGTTGTTCCCGGATGATTTCATTTTCAGACAAAAACTCCTTGAACAACCTGAGAATATTGATATTCTCGTTCTTGTAATCCACCGCGTATTTTTCCATGCCAAAATCGGCAAGGGTCTCGCGGTACTTGTGGGACCAGCCAATAACCATGGTGGGGACGCACAGCGCCAGCCCTGCCACCATGGCGTGAAACCGCGATGTGACCAGCGCGTCGCAGGCAACGATAATCCTCCGGACGGAGCAGGTGTTGATGTCATAGTCCACCCAGTCGATGTGGGCATTGGCTTCTTCAGGCAATTCGCGCTGCGCCAGCTTTCTGACCTCACGTATCGCTATGATGTCGTTGTTCATTGTTTTTTCCGAAGATGCCCTGGTGCCATTGGGAAGGAAAACAAAATGCACTTTTTCATCCCCGACGGATAAAACCAGATTGATCAGTTTGCCGGCGTAGTCAAGCTCCAGCTTTCTGGATTTTTTCAATACCAGGCTGCTCGGAACAATGCCGATCACTTTGTAGCCCTCCTGGCGGAGCGAGAGTAACCTTTCTGCCAGATTCCCGGCTGCCTCCTCATTTTCGTGAGAGAGGCTGTATTCCGGCTCATACAGGAAGGCAATATCTGCCGCTTGAGTGACCTTGTCCTCAGGAATCTCGATTGAGCGCAAATACTCCGCTGTCAGGCTGCCCCGCGCAAAGGTGTGTTCACATTTAGGGATGAATTTCCTGCCAAGAGAGCGGTTCAGCGAAGTCTTGAAGGGTCCCATCGCCTGGGAGAGCTTGATCACTGGTACACCCAGCAGCATGGCCGGCCAGATAGTGAAAATATTGTAGAGCAATTGGGGGACCCTGCCGTCAGCAAAGGTGATCCCGCCGATATCCAGCAGGCAGGCTGAACCGCGTAAATGGTCCAGCCCTTTGGGCAGGCGCAGCCTGACCCGAAAGAACCTGAAAAACCTCGCCAGAAGCGCCAAAGGGAAATGATACAGCGCGGTAGTCAGTGGCTTTCCGCTCCAAAAATGGATCTTTTCATCCTTTACCAGCCTGGCGTCCTCATCCGGGTAGATGGTATAGACATTGAACTCGGTATCGGGTGCCGCTTTTCGGATTTGGGCAATCGTGGTCATCAGCATGGCTTCTGCGCCGCGGTTTCCCCATACCGACCCTCCGAAGAAAGAGACTTGTTTGGGTGAGCTCATGCTACAGTATCTCCAATGCCTTCAAGGCATACAGGCGCAGTTTTATCACGTTTTTTGACATCCGTACCACCCGCTGCCTGCCCTCTTCCGTCTGTGTAAGCTGGTAATTCTTCAGGATGGTGTACGCCACCAGGTAATCCGACCACCGGACTTTTTCGTGAACCGGGTCGTCGATCTTCTCACCCAGATTCTTGCCTGCTTTGGCGCGGGCGGAGATGTTGTAATGAATCTTGAATGAACGCGACTGGGCTTCCACGATCTCTTGAATTGGCTGAGGATCCAACACCAGGTCACCTGCCTCGGCTGCTTTGAGGATGAGATCGTGCCCGGTGTGTGTCTTTGCGATCAAGGCGGAATGTTTGATGGGGTCGTCCTTCATGCGCTGCAGCCAGATATCCCCCACGCTGATATCCGCATGATAGCCGGCATGATCATAACAATGCAGGCATTTGCGTTCACAAAAATAGTACAGATTCTGATATTTGCTGAAAAATGAAAACTTTTTACAGATCACCTGACCGTCCGTGAATTCAGCCATCAGGTGACCGCGCCAATGCCCGAACCGGTAGCGGAAGCTTTTGAGTACTGCGTCTTTATCAGGCTTGAGTTTGTTAATGATAAATTTCGTCAGTGCCGGTTCGGATAAATGACCGCAAAAGAGCGTGATGATGCAGACAACTTTCTTTGCCAGTGCCGGGTTGTGCTCACATACCAGGCGCAGCAATTTTGCGTCGCATGGCAGCGTCACGACTGCCAGCTTGCCCTGGTATGCCCTGATCAAGGGCATGGCTTCGTTACTGAACCGGGTGGAGATGTATTTGCTTCCCTGCGCTTGGGTCAATTCCTCTGGGGTTGTGGCGACAAAAAATCGCGCCCTTACCTGGCCTTCCTCAACGACGGCCTTGCAAACCAGCGCGCCATCCACCATTTTCGATTTCAGGAGATACTGCAGAATGGCAGTTGTGGTTCCACCAGAGGCAGCGTTGCTGCGGATGATGCGGTTTTTGGCATAAGAGAAGTAGGATGCCTGGCAAGGCCCAATATACTTCTGTATCTGCTCCCCGGTCCAGCGGGTCTTCAGCGCATTGTCAATGGCTCTATTGATGCTCATGGCGTCTTACTTGGAAATGATCGTGAACACATCATTCTTTTGAATACCTGCGCTTCTTATCGTAATAGAGTAATTGTTCCTGGTTTAAGCGGATCCGCACAAACATATCCGCCAAAAGTCCAACAATCCAAAGAAGGAGTCCCAGGGTCACAAAATAGATGGCGCCGATACCCACGGCTTTGTAGGGCGTGAAAATACCCACATGGATGTAATGAACCAGCGTGAAAATGCCGCTCCCTAGACCAATCAGGAACGGAATCAGACCCAACCATCCAAAGAACCGCAAGGGGCTGTAATCGCGGTAGGCTCTGAAGATGATATTGATGGTTCGAAAGGTATACCGTACGATGCTGCCAGCCACCCGGGATTTTCTCTCCGGGAAGTATTTCACGGCAACTGGGATGGTCATAATCTCCAGACCCTTGTTTGCCAGGTCGAGGAACGACTCTTGCGTATAGGTGAATCTACCGGTCAGATTCAATCTCAGCATGGCTTCCTTGGAATATGCCCTGAAGCCACAGCTCACATCGTTAAACTTCTTGCCGGAAAGCGCACTGATCAGCCCGGACATACGCTTGTTGCCCCAAAACTTGACAGCGGGCATATCTTGCGGTTTCACCAAATCCCCACTTGCGTTCGTAAAGCGATCCCCGGCGACAAAATCCGCCTGACCAGCCAGGATCGGCCCGATCAGCTTGATGATATCGTCAGGTGAAAACTGACCATCTGCGTCAATGTTGACCATGATGTCCGCGCCCATTTCCAGGGCGTTGGCCAGCCCGGTTCTGAAGGCACTGCCCACCCCCAGGTTGCGGG
>JBAQMM010000190.1:0-2020 GCA_049302815.1 Anaerolineaceae bacterium
CCCCAGCACTGGCCGTTTTTGCCCCCCCCACGGAAGCACCCGCTTATGAACCTGCCGTAGAAGAACGCCTGGATAAAAGCTATACGGCCGAAGAAAGCAGTGGCGCGGGAGCGGAGCTTCAAAATTCGGCGTCTGTTGATCGGCTTGTGATCAAGCAAGCCTCTATCAGCGTGGCAGTGGCTGATGCTGCCAAAGCCATGACCTCCGTTTCAAAGTTGGCAGAGGCGACGGGAGGTTATGTGGTCGATTCCAATGTCTGGAATAATTCCTCCTATGATGGGACCAAGTATACTCAGAGCTCCATCACCATCCGCATCCCGGCGGAGAAACTGGAAGAGGTGCTGGCAGAAATCCGCGCCCTGGCAGCCGATCCTGAAAATGGGGTTATCTCCGAAAGTGTAAACGGTCAGGATGTCACCTCAGATTATGTCGACTCACAGTCGCAATTGCGCAACCTGGAAGCCGCTGAAAAACAGTTGGTGGAACTGCTGGATAGTGCCACGGACCTGGAGTACACCCTTGATATCTTCCGGGAATTGACCAATATCCGCAGCCAGATTGAGGTTTTGAAAGGTCATATCCAGTACCTGGAGGAATCATCCGCCATGTCCTCTGTCTCAGCGGAATTCGTAGCCGAAACCTCGATCCAACCCATCCAAATTGGACCTTGGAAGCCAGCCGGCGTAGCCAAGGAAGCCCTGCAGGCGTTGATCAAAGCAGCCCAAACGCTGGGCACAGGGTTGATCTGGTTTGTGATCACCTGGTTGCCCTTCCTGATTCCGCTGGGCTTGATTGTGTATTTCATCGTAAAGGGCGCGCGCAAACGCCGAGCCGCTCGGAAGGCACAAGCAGACGCAGGAACGCATGGGAGCCTCCCTACAACTAAAGTATAATGATTACCTGTTGAAATCAGAACCACCCGTTTTACGGGTGGTTCTGATTTCGTTCAAGCCGAAGTGCACCCCCTTTCCTTAACTTCTGTTTCCGCCAGCTACATCCCCTTTTTACTTATCGGAGCGGGTGACCACAGGGATCATCCCACATTTTTTTGCCTTTTAACTCATCGCGTTATGGATAACAAATCCGAATGCGGGTTTCTTGGGAAAGTTCCAGCGGGATTTCGAGAATGTTCCCATTCCTTGATACCCATGGAACTGTCACTTCGTCCTGCAAGATTTCAAGCGGGGTGACCGGTGAATATAGGTAACCTTTTCCCCGAACCTGCCTGCCCAGGTCCAGGCTAAAGCGCAGTTCATCTGCCCCTAAATCCCAGAACTTAAGTTCGATCCCCTGCGAAAAATGCCAGTCACCGCCCAGGTAGACGGGTTTATCCGATAAGGGGTGCACAGCCAGCAGGCTTACCCCGTGGGCAGGGACCTGTTCCAGGATGATTTCCCGGCTGATAGAGAGAATCTTGCCGCTCCAAAATTCACGGGCAAGCCAGGTTTGTTCAGAGGGCAGTTTCCACTCATCCAGGTCGATCCTAAGGCTGATTGGCTGATCCTGCCAGTTGAAGGCAGCCAGGAGGGTATATTCCCCTGCCGCGTTGGTCAGCACATGCTTGACCCGGCAGGGAAGAGTGCGTTCAAAGCGATCCAACACCTGGGGGTTGGAGGAGATGACCGGAATGAGATTCTGGGCGATGCGCAGGCGCTCCAGGGGCAGTTTGGTCAGGTCATCCGAGATGAGCATGGCACCGCCGGTAATGCCGATAACGGTTGCCAGGGATTGCACCTCGGCGAGCGTGAGCCGGGAATCGGGGCGGACAAGCAGACAGTCAGGGTCGTTTCCCCACCAATAATGATCCATCTCGGAGCGGGCGAGGATATTTTGGATGGCGTTGCGGGCGCCAGGCATGCCTGGTTCATGCTTGAAAGGTGTGGAAACCCCGTAAAACTCCGGCTCCCAGGTTGGGCTGACGTCCTCACTGATGCGCATGAGATCAACAATTCCCAGGGCCGATCCCAGCGGGCAGCCGCAACCAAGCAGGCTGGTTTCCGGTCCGGCTGCCTCCCGGATG
>JBAQMM010000191.1:0-14765 GCA_049302815.1 Anaerolineaceae bacterium
GATCAATTACGCAGACAAGCTTTTGAGCGATTGACCCTGGAGGTTGGCAGGATGCTGCGTTCGCTTCGCCATTTTTTTGTGTTTTTCTTTTTGGAGGCTGACAACTACTTTTGAGTCAGCCTCTTCCCAGTTGAGCTAATGATTCTACTCCAGTACCATTTTATGCGAACCATAAAGACTCTCTTGACATAATTTAAGAATACTATACAATTAGTAATAAGTAGGAACAAGTAGATACTTGTATACATATTATCGTTGAGATATTTTTTGAAATGAAATTTTCTATGTAATCAACCAATAGTGGAGTCACGATATCCCCTCAAATGAATCATTCCCCCCAAAAAAGAATTACCAATGACGTTCAGGGATGTATCAAGCGAGGGATCGTAAACAAAATATCAAGCAATAAAGAAAGGACACAAAAATTCATGAATACTGTAAACTATCTTACCGGTGGAGAAGGTGGTGTGAAAACACAATTTGCGTTAGGGGCATTGAATGCCTCCATCATCTCCAATGATGAACCATATGTTAATCGGGTTAAGGACCTACTGCTTCCTTCCCAGGAATTCAACTTATTATCGGGCAATGTCAAACACATCGGCGTAACAGAACGCTTTCGAGACGTCATCAAGACGTTTGATGTTCCTTCGGATGAGACACCTGCGGGTTTTCGCGTGGAAAGCACGCTTTGCTCGGATGGGCTGTTGACTGTTGATCTCGTACGTGATATTTCCTATGATAAAAACGGCGTGAAGCGTCCAACCGGGTTCTTATTTTCCGCCGACTCGGCGAATCCTTATGAAGTTGCTCCCATTGCACCACTCATCGGTAACCTGACCTGCAACCCTGGCATTATATATGATCTTTTCATTCATAATCCCGAAGCGAATATTGGCAATAAATTCACGACGCGCGATGAAGTCATAGCAGAGATAGGGCGTATTCTGGGACCAGGCTGTGACATTTCCGTGGAACTAAACAACCCCTTTGAGCGGGATTTCGATAAAATCCTCGCCGAGTGTGAAAAATTCAAAGAAATGCTGACTGAATACCGGTTAGTCATTAAGGTGCCATTTACGGGTCCAGTGAATGCAGACAATGTAAATGAATTGCTTGCAAATGATAAGCGCTTATCAACCCGATACGACCAACCTGCTACTAAAGATGCTTTCCTTGGCCATAACCTTGCTCTAAAGCTCCGTGAACATGGTTACCGAATCAATTTTACTTTAATGTTTGAGCCTTACCAAACAGCCATGGCATTGCAGGCAAAGCCGTATTTTATTAATTCTTTTGTGCGCCAACGCCTACACCAGACCACTTCGATCAAGAAGTTTCTCGATTTTTATGAACTGACAGATGATACGAAGTATCTTGAAGAAATTCGCAACGTAATGCTTGCCAATGACTACCTAAGCAAAAACGAGAAGGATACAAATCTGTTTAGCGTGTTGAAATTGGCAAAAGATATTGTTCGTTACCGAAATATCGGCAATCCGTTTGGGGAAGATGGCTTGGACAGTGTTCGCCACGACCTGCGATTAATACGAAACTTAAATCTCCCCGATACTCGCCTGATCATCTGCTCAATGGAGGGTGAATATATGTACCCGGATATTGATAATCTCCTGGCTGATCCCGAATATGCCGATGTTATTGATCGCTTAGTTATTACAGCAGAACCAAGTTATCTTGCGCGTTTTTCATCTGCTAATCAAGTCGTATCATACCAGAGGCGATTCATGAATGCTGCGAATGGAGAAAAGTAAAACGGAGAACAGCAAAAGCTTTTTTAACTTTAGTGGTGATGTTAAGTACAAGGTTGTTTGCCTCTGACCTAATCAGAATTCTTTCACGAACACATGATGTATCAGCCATAAGCTGATACATCATGTCCCGTAGGTATTATGTTAACAGTGGTCAGCATGATTCACCTGTCGGAAAATGGCGTAAAAGAAAGAAGATTCTCATGTCGCCAGGATAAGTTGCAATTATGGTCAGTTGTGAGAGTCAGGTGACAATAGAAACGGTCCGTAATAGAGCAGCTTTCAGGTTAATCATTTTATCTATTGTATACTTTGCACCGTGTCTTAAAGCCTGGTGGAAAGAATGCTATCATTTTGGTACCCCAGCAGGTTATTGGAAGTGCGTTGTTGCGGTGAAGTTAATCATTTTGCTTGCAATCGTTTTTTCCGTGCAGGTTCTAGTTAATTTAGATAAACTCTACAACGGACAAATTAATGCAAATTACAATATAATCAATAATGTTGAGATGCTTAATTTTCATTGTTATTCAACATAAGTAAGTATGAATATTAAGGAAGATGGGAGATAATATTATGGCTATTGTAAGTGCAAAAGAGATACTCATCAGGGCTTCAGAGGGAAAATATGCGGTTGGCGCCTTTAATATCACCAACCTGGTTCAAATGCTGGCAATAGTTGAAACTGCCACCGAACGAAAATCTCCGGTAATCATTCAGACCTCTGTTTCCCCGACAGAATTTTATAAAAAAGAACTTATAGTGGCGATCTATAGATCGTTGGCAGAAAAAGCACCTGTGCCTGTAGTATTGCACCTCGATCATTGCAATGATGTAGACTTTTGTAAGAAATGCGCTCTTGCCGGTTACACAAATATTATGATTGATGCTTCTAAACAAAGTTTTGAGGGAAATGTTCAACAAACCAGAGAAGTTGTGGAATATTGTCATTCTCTGAATAATGTTACTGTTGAGGGTGAACTGGGAACTGTTTCGGGAATTGAGGACCAAGTTAAGGTTGCAACTGACAAGGTTCAACTGTGCAAGCCAGAGGAAGCCTTGTCCTTCATTGAACAAACAGGGGTGGATTTCTTAGCGCCAGCTATTGGTACGGCTCATGGTATTTATGCGACAAAGGACCCAGTTGTTGATTTTGACCGCTTAGAAAAAATTAATCAACTGATAAATGGGCGAAAAGTCAGGATACCTTTAGTTATTCATGGCGGCTCTGGTCTACCTCAAAAAACAGTCCAACGATTAATTGCTCTAGGTGGATCCAAAGTAAATGTTTCGACTGAATTAAAACACGCCTACATAGACACCAGTTTCGATTATATTGTCAATCATCGCGATGAATATGAGCCTGGAAAGGTAAACAAGGCAGTAAAAAGTGCGATCAAAAAAGTGGTAAATAACTGGATTGACGTTATTGGAAGCGCTGATCGATATTAATTACGGAGGAACATATGGACCGGCTAAAAGGGCTATTTTTTGACTTGGATGGTGTCATCATTGAATCAGAAAAGGACGGTCATCGGATCGCATTTAACAAAACATTCCAGAATTTTGGTTATTCGTTTCAATGGGATGTGAATGAATATCAAGAACTTATAAAAATTTCAGGTGGGAAAGAACGGATGAAGTATTATTTCAATGCTAAAGGCTTAGTTGGAAACAAAAATCCTGAAGAATTAGATGATTTGATTCGTAAAATGCATAATTATAAAACTGAAGAATTCATTGCGTTAATTGAGAAAGGGAATTTGCCGCTTCGGCCCGGCGTTAAGCGGGTAATGAAGAAAGCCAATGAATTGGGGTTGATAATCGGAATTTGTACGACAGCAGATAAAAGAACTGCACATGCCGTCGCCAATAATTTACTTGCAGAGATAGAGTTAGGTTTTATAATCGCCGGTGATATGGTGGCAAACAAAAAACCCGATCCAGAAATTTACAATCTGGCTTTAGAGACCAGTGGATTAACAGCTGATCAGTGTGTCGTATTCGAGGACTCGCGTAATGGTTTATTAGCAGCAAAAGCGGCCGGTCTACGGGTAATTATTACACCCAGTGTATATACCGAAAACGAAGATTTTTCTGAAGCGGACCTAATCGTTACAAGTTTGGGGGATTGTGATGGTGAGAAAAGCATGTTGTTATATTCGGCAAAAGACATTGCTGTTAATGGAGAATTAAGAGTAGAGCAAATACGCAATCTTTTCGCCTGATAATTATGCACCTGGGTCAAGATTTGCCTGATATTCGAAATAGGCAAATCTGAAATCACGATGAGTTTCTTTTGTCAGCCATCTTCCACTACTTTTTCTTAGCAGGAATAGTGTATGTATTATTGGTCTTCCCATAAACAATCTATTACTCACACTTAAAAGTGTCAGGTGTGTTTCAGTAGCATTACAAAGCTTCTGCCAGTATAACCTCTGAAATAATGTCGATCACCAAAGTTTCAGAAGGAAGCGGAAAAAAAGTATCGATACGCACAGGATGACTGGCTCCTACTCAAAACAGGCGAACTGAAAGGTACGTTGTAGATCACACATTATGTAGCATGGGTGACATGAGTAGTCCTTGCGGATTTCCCAGTCCAGGAATAGCGAAGTTTGCTAACTTTTGTTACTGTAACAATTGCTATTGCAGAATTGATATTGACATTAATCCAATATAAAACTATAATAGTTGTAGATAGCGGTATGTACAAGTATATACACGATAAAGTATCAGAGAAAATGCCGTAATAAAAGGTGAGGAGGCAGCCCGACTAAATTAATTGCTGAACGTATTACGAAAACCTTACCTGTAACCTTAACAACATGAATTGTGTCACAATAAAACCAGTAACGCAAAATATCAAAAACACAAATGGTCTAACCAATGACGATCTGGTCTGGCTCAGTCGGAATAAAACAAATTGACTTTTAATATAGATTTATTCAGGAGGTGTTTGTTATGATCTAAGATGTTGGGTAAATAAACAAGACTGATTGAAAAAACTTCGTTGGAAACTAATGATCTTGATCGAAAGGATGGATACTAGAAATGTTAAAAATCAGAGGACAAGAAATAAATAAGGAAACACTCGCTAAAAAAATTGATGGCTCTTTGCTGAATCCCTATACAACTTTGCAGGAAATTTCAGATCTAGTTGACGATTGCATTTCCTATAAAATGAATTCGTGCTGCGTTAATCCGAATTACGTAAAGTATGTGGCAGGGCGTCTCAAAGGTACAGTCGTCAAAACTTGTGCAGTCATCGACTACCCATTTGGAACTGGGACAACAGAAGACAAGGTGTCTCAAGCCAAGGAAGCGATTAATAACGGCGCAGAGATATTGGACTTTGTGATCGATTACGGCCATCTGAAGAGCGGAGATAAGGGCTACCTGCTTAATCAAATCAAGGAATGTGTCAAAGCCGCCGATGGACGTGAGACGAGATTCATCATCGAGGTCGGTTATCTGACAGATGAAGAGGTAGTTACTGCGTGCAAGGCAGTCATTGAGGGTGGAGGAGACTTTGTGAAAAGCTCAACTGGTCGATTCGACGGTCCGGAGATGCGGGTTGTAGATTTGATGGTCAAGAGTGTTGCGGGTAGTAAAGTGAAAATTAAGATCGCCGGGACTGGCCGTTTTTGGACTTCAGCTATCGCCCTAAATTGCTTGGCTGCTGGCGCTGATATCATAGGCACCCGTTCGGCAAAGAAAATCATTGATGAGCTTCCACTCTTTGAATCCATAGTAAAGAACTTCTCAGTGGAGTGATGTAGTTGATTTAATGAATGATGGTCAAACAACGATATACCGGGTCAGTAGCAGTTTTAATAGAACTGACCCGGGATATTTTGATATGTAGTCACGAATAAAAAGGAGATGGACCATGTTTAATACTGAAAAAAAGTACATCCTCGCAATTGATGGCGGTACGATGGGTGTGCGTAGTATCATTTTTGACTTTGATGGGCATGAGATAAGCAGCTCTTATTTTGAAACACCGACCTATACTCCAAAACCAGGTTATGTCGAACAAAATGCAGAAGATTTTGTAAACCTTGCTTATAAGAGCACACGGACGGCAATAGAAAAATCCAAATTAGATCCCAAGCAAATTGTCACGGTTAGTTTTACCAATATGCGGGCGACTTATGTGCCAGTGGATAAGGATGGTAAATTCTTACATAATATCTTTATCTGGCAGGACCAGCGTGGCAGTGAGATCTTCCCCTGGATGCGAGAAAGACTTGCAAAATATGGAATGACCGAAAATGATTTATATAACAAAACTGGTTTTCCGATTCAGTCTGTGAGTCAGTCTTCCAAAGTTTTCTGGCTAAAGCTGAAACTCCCTGAGATATATGAGAAGACCTATAAATTTCTTTCGCCGCAGGGAGTTCTTCTACATGCTTATGGGGCGACTGACTGGTTCGACGACAGCGATGATGCCAACTGGTGGCAAGTCTGTGATAAAGACACCTTTAAATATAGTAAAGAGATGGCTGAAGTTTTTGATGTGGACCTGGATAAGTATCCCATCCTCTTGCCTCCTGGTGCGAAGGCAGGAGAAATAACAGAAAAGATTTCTAAACTCACTTCTCTCGCGGTCGGCACACCAATTTTCGTCGGCTCGGGAGACCAACAATGCGGCGCCGCAGGAGTCGGCAATTCCGGAGCTAGCGGTGTCGGGTCTGTTTGTCTGGGTACTGCTGGGCTCTGTATCGGTTATTCTAAGGATCCAGTCGCTGATCCGAATATTAGCTGCCATGTTCTTGGTCATCCCGGTGGGGGTTATACTATGGAAGGGCATGCTTCAGCAGCTGCGTCTAGCTTCAGATGGGTACGCAATACTTTATGCCAGCATGAGATGGTCATTGCCGAAGAAACCGGTCTTGATGTTTACGATCTCTTGACAAGTGCTGCAAGCCAATCGCCAGTCGGCGCAAAAGGGATGATTTACTTACCCTGGCTTGCCGGTGCTGCCTGTCCACATTATGACGATAATGCCAAAGCTTGCTTCATCGGAATGAATTTACAACACAAGAAATCCGATTTCCTTCGGGCGGCCATGGAAGGCATCTGTTTTGAGATGAGAGAAATGTTGGGGGCCTTGAACAGGGCTGGGTTCCCCAAATTTGAGACCATCCGGGTAACAGGGGGCGCTGCTCGCTCCGCATTGTGGAATCAGATCCAAGCGGATATCTACAACACGGTAATAGAAACAGTTGAGACACCTGAAGCAACCGCTCTTGGTGCGGCGATGATCGCTGCGGTTGGTATCGGGGCTTACAAGAATCTCGATGAAGCAGCGCAACATATGGTTCATGTAAAAGACAGATGGGAACCCATCCCTGAAAACGTGGAGCATTATGACAAGATTTATGACGTCTTCTTGGCATGTTACAACGGACTTAAGGATGAGGCATTCCCGAAGGTTTTTGAATTGCAGAAAACTTATGATGGCGGGAAAAAATAATTAGTATGGTGAACTAGGAACAAATACTTGTTGACCTGTTGCCTGACTAAGTTTTTACCTCGAGAGCGAGTACAGATATAGGATGGAGGATAAATGAATTTCACATTTTATACCGCATCAAAGATTCTCTTTGGAAAGGATGTGTTGACTAAACTGGGTGCTGAGATTGAGCGCTACGGAGACAACTTTTTGGTAGTTGTCGACCCATCGTTCGCAAACTCCAAAGCCAAGGATACACTCCTCGGCCAGATTGAATCGATTGGCGGAAAATATATGGTTTTTTCCGAAGTGCGTGGTGAACCAACGGTTGAATTAATTGATGAAGTGACGAAACTCGCCGTGGAGAACTCATGCAACGCAGTGATTTCCATGGGCGGGGGCAGTTGTATAGATGTTGGGAAAGCCACAGCAGCTTGTATTACCAATGGTACACCAACAGTTGATTACCTAGAGTACGTTGGCAAAGGCAAAAAGGTGACGATTGACCCGGTACCATTTATTGCCATTCCAACCACGGCTGGGACCGGAAGTGAAGTAACAAAGAATGCTGTTCTTGGAAACGAGGCGGCGGAATTTAAGCGGTCAATGCGTGATGATAAGATGGTGGCTAATATGGCCGTGCTGGACCCCATGCTGACGGTTAGTTGTCCTCCTCATGTAACCGCTCACTCGGGTATAGACGCCCTAACTCACGCTGTCGAATCGTTTGTGACGTTCCGGGCAACTCCAATCAGTGATGCCTTATCTCTCAAGAGTACTGAGATGTGTGGCAAATATCTGCAGCGATGCTATGATGATGGCTCTGATATTGAAGCTAGGGAAGGAATGTCAGCTGCAGCGTTGCTCGCTGGCATGGCGTTCGCTAACTCAGGTCTTGGAGCAGTACATGGTATCGCGATGGCTGTAGGTATTCGCTATCATGTCCCGCATGGCGAGTCCTGCGGCATATTACTGCCTCACATTATGGAACTAAATGCACCTCATGTTACAGAGAAAATGGATCTGATCGGTGAAGCACTTACAGGAAAGCATTATGATAAGATCGGCGAGGGCTCCAAGGTAGCAATCGACTTCGTGAAGAAGCTTAATGCAGCCATGGGAATCAAACCTGATTACAAGCATCTGGGTATTCCAGAGGAAGATTATCGACCTTTGGCTGAGGCAAGCATCGGTACCAGTATGAAGAGCAATCCATTCCAGATGACAGTCGATGACTTGATTATGTACTTTAGCAAAATTATGTAATCCAAGGAGATGTATCTACAAAAGCTGTCGGTAGCAATGATGGTTGGCCTGGTTTATTTTCACGAACTAGGCCAATCATTTTGCAGCCTTGAGCTTTCCCGATCGTAATAAACTTAAGATTTGATAGAAGAGGAGGATGTTTTGATCAGACTAGTTGCATGCGACATGGATGGCACATTACTGAATAGCAGAAAAGAACTCCCATCCGAAACGGGAAATTACATTGATTACTTTAAGAAGAATGATATTCTTTTTGTTATCGCAAGTGGACGGCAACTTGCTTCCCTGGAAATGACTTTTTCTGATAAGAAAAACGACATTTGTTTTATTTGTGAGAACGGAAGCTTCATTTCACTTGAAGGTCGCCATTATCCTGAAAGCCACAGGAATTATGCGGATTATTTAGAAGCCATCCGCATCCTGAATGCATATGAAGTCAGTATTATCTTTAGCAACGGGCTCAAAGCATCAATTATCAGCAACTATTACGATCAGCACAAACAGATTATCGACCTTTTTTATCCTAGTCATGAACACGTTGCCATATTGGATTCTAGAGAGGATATAGTCAAGGTTGGCATTTACGATCCTACTGGCAATCTTCCTATGTCTGATATTTTGGCGTCATTCAGCAGCCGGTACAATATTGTCAAGTCTGAAGAACATTGGTTTGACCTGATGTTTAAAGGAGTGAATAAAGGCAATGCGATCAAAAGGATTCAAAAAATAAAACAAATCTCCTTTGCTGAAACCATGGTGTTTGGCGATATGATGAACGACTATGAAATGATGTGGCAAGGCTATTATAGTTATGCGATGGCAAACGCTATTGAAGACATCAAAGCTGTGAGCCGTTTTCAAGCAGAATCTAATGACCATAATGGCGTAATTAAAGTGCTCCAAAAATTTTTCCCTCTTTGAATGTTGGCTCAGTAACTTGGTAATATTCAATTATCTGTGATAAAACGTGAACCTGTTTCAGCGGCATTCTATTCTCGAGATACTGTTTCAAATGTCCATAAAATTTGAAGTAGGCATTATGGGAGAGCACATAATTCAACTTCCTCCTGAATAATTATACCCAAGGTTCTAACTACTCAGTTCCATAAAACATAGGTAAGCAGGGCAATTGCATCTTATGTCTGACAATATGAGACAAGTTTTTTTGCCATTTTTGTGTTCGGTTTTTACATCCCACTCAAACTTTATCAGTAAGTGAGCCACATGTGATAGCCAGCGTGATCATAAAAACTCCTTTCATCGGCAATTAGACACATAAACGAACCAACAAATGCACATATTGCCAACTCAAAATGATCAAAAGTGTCATTTTTTCACAAAAAGAAATTTAGATGTAATTGCCCTGAATAACGGAGTTTATCCCGTTACGATCACTGATCAGGGCAGGGCCGAAGATAATAATACGGTTTCGGAAGCCTACACCACCTATGTGACGATTACCGATGGCAAATGCCCAAACGCGACCCTGGAACCCGAGGTCGAAGAAGCTGTTCACTTTGTCTATTGACAACCGGAACATTTATGAAGGCATGAATAAATCCTATTGCAGGGTTATTCCACTGTGACCAGAGACGGTGTTGCAACGATCATACTACCCGTGATATGCGATGAGAACTTGAAAGGGAATACAGTTACAGCCGCGCTTGATCTTGGTGACACTTCAACTTCACCCTTCGCATACCAAAACTATCAAAAGGATATTGTGCTATTGCAGAATGCTGTGAACAACGGTACGGGCAGTATTGCATCCTATTATATCCGTTTTGATCTTGCGCTTATCGACAAGCGGTATAACTTTTAAGTTTCCTCAAAATTGCTCATAACCCACCAAATAACCGGGAGATAAAGTTCAGCTTATAGAAAACCAAAAAACTCACGGTAATAAACGGCAGGGTATAGCTCTTTTGCTTTACCGTTTCCGAGAACATTAAAAGTAATAAAATCGCAGCCAGGATATCAAAACCTTTTGCCGGCGACTGTGTATAAAAGAAAAGATACCTTCCCGCAGCAACAACAATATAGGAAAAAGGCTGCCAAAAAATATTGAGGTTGGAATTGTGTCTGGTCTGATGATACTGGTGGTACCACCTCATCAGCCAGGCAAGCAAGCCTGCTCCTCTTTGATCCCAGTCCGTTAGCTTCGGGCTGTATCAAAACGTTACAAACGAAAAATGAAAAAGAATTTATTGCGGTCTGGCCGGTTGTGGTCCGGTTGTAGCCTGTTTTATCCCACCGGATAGGGGAATGATGAGAGCGAAACCAAGTGGGCTATGATCACCAATGCCAACACAATTACGAACATATACCATTTGGAATGAAACTTCCGGAGCGTCCTCTTGAACTCAGGTTTTGCCTTGGTAAACCTTATGGTAAAGCCCGCAAACACCATCCAAGCCATCACCGCTATCAGTATCCAATTAAACGCCGTAGCAAACTGCCACATCGAAACAGCGTGGACGACAACGGCTATAAAGGCGGCAATGTTTCCGATGTAGTGCACATAATGCCATTTGTCCCGTAAATCGTTTAGCCATTTCCACTCCGCTTTGGGTGCAAATAAATTTTTTATTAAGCGCAAAAGCACATGCAAATTGGCGATGAAAAACAGCGCCCCCGCAACTCCCCCCAGATTAAGGCCTAAAGTCACATCAGTCGGAATTTCTTGGTACATCTTTACTCATCTCCTGGTTAGCTTACTTTGATAAACTGGTCTTTTGTGGAACCGCAAACCGGGCAGACCCGGTCAGTTGGCAGATCCTCAAAAGCTGTGGCTGGTTTTATGCCGGAGCTTGGATCTCCTTCGGCAGGGTCATATACATGACCACATACAGTGCATTGATTTTTTCTATTTTTTCACCTTCTTTCGGAGCAAATGATACTTGGATTCTCATTACTGCGCTGAGAGTCTGACTGCTTTTAAGAATTGAAGCCACAGCACGAAGAATGGCGACATCACTAATTATAACCAATTTAAATAATTATTCATAAGCGAACTTGTATAAATTATTGCTAAAAGTTATTACTCCCAAAGCCATAACAACCGCATCAGTGCCGTTTCGATCGAAATCACAATGCTGCAACTATTTTTAAGTTTAAAAAGGCTCATCCTATGAAATTTTCAGCCTTCCTACCAGGTTGGCTTTTTTACCAATTATGGGGGAGATAGATGCCCTGGTCTGACAGGTATTGGATCACCTCGTTGCCTAGCATATTTTTAGCGTGATAATGTAAACCAAAGCGGCGCTGAATTTCGCTTATGAAGCCAGATTGATCTGCTGCCCTCACGATCTCCTCGCATTTCTCTTCATTGTAGGTGGTAAGAAGCGCCCGCCGGAATTCAGTAAGCCATTCCTGCCTGCGGTCTGCATCTGCGGGCAATTTTGTTTTCATCCCTTGGTACTTTTTATCATAAGCTGCGCAAATCTGTTCAAAACTTAGCTCTGGATAGCCGCCTTCAAACACCACCATGTCATAATCCAGCTTTTTGCGCCGGGCGCTCAACCCCTTGGGATAGCCCAGCGAGAGAATCAGAACAGGCGCAACAAGTTTTGGAAGATGATACATTTCTACACAGGCGGGAATATTGTCCAAGATCGTGCCGACGTAGCAGGAGCCAATCCCATACAGCCAAGCAGCGGTTTCAATCGTCTGGGCGCAGCAAATCAGGTCATCCATCCCGATGGAGTAATGCCGGAAGCTTGCATTGCAGGTGAAGGGTGCATTGTTCATCCGGCTATACACTGCTAATTTGCGCCAGTCGAGCAGAAAAACCAGGTTGACCGGAGCTTGCACCATGAAAGGTTGGTTGCCACACATTTCACACAGTTTTTGTTTGTGCTCTTTGTCCTTCTCCACGATGATGGAATAAGGTTGCAGATTGCCCCCAGTGGCGCTGTTGATACCGGCTGACAGAATCTCGTGCAAAATTTCATCCGGGATGTGCTGATCGGTAAAGCTGCGCACCGACTGCCGCTTCTGCATTGATTGCACTGCCCAGTCCGCTTTGTCCGAGTCTCTTTCCATCGTTCTACCTCCATGTTGGGAATGTTTGGGGGCAATTGTAATTGATCGCAATAGTATTGGAAGAATTTGTGAAGAATTTGTGAACCCAGCAATTCTCAATATGAATTTGTCAAAGTTCATCCAAAGTAATTTTCGTAAATCAAGTAACGCCTGACAAGGCTTATTTCATATAAACGAGCTAAATCACTTGAAACACGCTTCGCTTGAACGAAAGAGATAGGAATATTCGGGTAATGCTGCCAGAATTCCCAAAGAGCCTTTCCCTATTGAGAATTGCTGTTGTGAACCGGGAGCCTGACGTAGGGCTGGCAAGCATATCTTGTTGGGAAGATCCCTGCCAATGCTCGGCCCGTTGCTTTTGGCTCGGCAAATTCCGAAGGGTTGGTGATTGGCATGTTCGTTGTTGAATCTGCTGCCGAGCTTTTTCCTGCATTGGTCCTGCCAACGGGAATGTAAGCTCACTGGTTAAGGAAATGGAACTTGGGATACTGCCGCCTGCGAATTACCTGCCCACCGACGGGTTAATGGCAAAGCGGTTGGACCATCCTGTGGCATTTATAGTACCGGTGGCAATAGCAATGTACGGTACCGTCTCTGATCTGTGAAAACCATCTCAGGGGGGAAGTCATCCCCATGCAAAATAAAAATATTCAGGCCTGTCAGGAGGAGCAGCTGTCTTTGAAAACCGGATATGGTCTTCCACACCGGGTTTCTTATAGCGGAAAAATGGGTAATTTCCGAGACAGCCTTTAGCGCCTTCCACTTTGGATAACAAAGCGAGTTCAGATATTTCTTCTCTGAACTCGCTGGTTATGATAAAGTCAGGCTGGCTCAAACAATTGTCTCGCGTGAGTATTTCTCATCCAGTTTCGCCAGCAGGAACGATATTAATACGCCCACCACAAACAGCAGCGCGCAAATCGCGATCACACCCCAGCCGGTAACGCCCTTGGGAATGATCGCGATGGTCGAGCCGACCACAATGCCAAGGATGAAGTGGTACATGAAAGCATAGTACTTCTTGAACAGCCAAGAGACTAGCCGGGCGAAAAGCAGAACGACCACGATCACCCCCAGCACCAGCGGGATAATCACGCCCAGGTCCAGGTGGCTGATCCCGCTTGCCATGGGTTGGTACAAACCCAAATAGATCAGAAAGTTGGATGGGCTCATGCCCGGCACAACCACGCCCAGCCCGATAAGTGCCCCGCTCATCAGCCAGTTTGCAAAGCTGGGCGCCAACTCCACGCTCCGAATGGACTCCATCCAGCGCATCAGGAAGAAGGTGCCAACTGCCGTGAGCCCCAATAGAGCCCAGTGCCACTGCTTACGGCCTTGTTTGCCAGCGGTTTTGAACAAGGAAGGAAAGGTGCCCGCGATGAAGCCGATGAACAACCAGGTGAACTGGGCTGCATAGTTTGTAAAGGCAAAATCCACCACGGCGGAAAATGCCACGACGCCAATCACACCGCCGATGCCCACCGGTAGGAAAAACCGCAGATTCTTGACAAACTTTTCTTTCAGGTTCCCCAAAAAGTGCATCAGGGGTTCGTACAATCCGAACACTACCGCCAAAACGCCGCCGGAGAGCCCGGGGGTGATGAAGCCGATCCCGACCAGGATGCCTTTTAAGAGCCGAATGATCCAATCACCCACTGAACTTTTCTTCTGAATCGTATTATCCGTTGTCGTCATATATTCTTTGCTCCTTGATCAAGTCATGACATCAGGGTAGGTGGATGTCAAACTACCCAATTATAGTCCCATCAAGTGGAGCGGAGAATGTATGTCGGACCCACACCGTCCAGGTCTGTGCGTATATATTCCTGCCCGCTCGGGCTTCTTCCATTCACCTGCACGTCTGCCGACCTTGCACAAGCGGTTGCATCTGCCAGCTTGATTTGTCATAATACATTCATCCGGCAGACCAAGAGACCCTGCGGAGATGGAGGTTTTTCATGAGCAACCTAAATGCACTTTCACAAAGGCGCAAAGTCGTCATTGTCGGGGCGGGGGCGGTTGGCGCCACTTATGCCTATTCCCTGGCGCAAAGCGGGCTGGCAGATGAAATCGCCCTGATTGACCAATCCCAGGACATGGTGCAGGGGCAGGTGCTGGACCTGCTGCACGGCCAACCCTTCTACCCGATTGTGGACATTCACGCTGGGAGCGCCGCCGATTATGCCGACGCGCAGCTGATCGTGGTGACCGCCGGGTCGGCTCAGAAG
>JBAQMM010000192.1:0-3651 GCA_049302815.1 Anaerolineaceae bacterium
GCATAGGACTACGCTGCAGCCGGAGAGTCCGCTGGGGTGCTGGGCATGCCCCACCTGGATGCCGTCCACGTCTATGATCGTATTGGTTCTATCCATTTCTGCACCTCGAACATGAATTTGTGATTCAATTATAGTCTATCGCTGCCTACGCTCCGTTAGGATGACATGCTTGTCTCATTAATAAATTTTATAGAGTATGCTCTTCCGTTGAGCACACCATTACGGAAATAAACCTTCTCGTTGGTGTGCACAAAAACGGTGCACACCCTATGGGCTATTTACCGCCCCGGTATTCGTTGCAGGGTGCAATTTTCATGTGATTGCACCAAAACCGTGCCCTTTCGTTGCTCTTGCCAGTCTCCGGAGTACGTAGTTGGAGCCCGTTATTCTGAGCAACGCGAAGAATCTTGCATTCGTCTGTAACAAAAAACACGTAGGTTGGACTCTACGCAACGTGTGTGACCTACTTCTTGACATGGGAAGGTTTATTGTCAGGGTAAATTCAGATCACGTTATGCCCATCCAACGTAATCTGCCAAGAAATCACCCGCAGGAACTGAGCTGACTGACCTGCCTAGACAATTTTTGAGGGATTTACTAACAAATCGATATATTTTACTTGACTTTTTTATAAATACCATCTATGATTAATTGAGCAGGTATCTGTGACACAACCTTTCAGTCACAAACCTGGTTGCCATCGTCCAAGTCACTATCAAACTATTTTCTTACTTTCCTTAATCAAGGCGCGAGTTTAGTATTAACGTTCGTCCGGCTTGGTTAACCCATACAATCCGTTGTTACATTTCGCGCCAACCGTATCAGTCAAATATTCACACTCGACAGGAGGAACACATGTCTCGAAAGCGTTTTTGGCTTATTGTCATGGCTGTGGTGGTCATCATCGGCGGTGTCACCGCAACCGTCATAGCAGAGCCGTTCTGGCAAATAGCCAGTGAAGAGGGTATCGAACAGGAAGCGTTTATGGGTGTTCAAGATACCGTCATTGGAGATAACCCGGATGAGAACGGTTATGCTGGTGAAATAGTGACCGGTTCTGGAGAGCTTTTGCCATCTGAAGTATTGGATGAGGCAGAACCCAGCCCGGAGGTATTGCCACAGGAACCACGTCCGGATGAAGAGGGCGCCGTGCCCAATCAAGGCGAAATCGAGTGGTCCGATTTTTACTATAATTTTTCAGCCGGAGCAACCATGCGACCCCGCGCCAGCATGACCGAATGGTCTTATCCGGGCGTTGGGTGCGTGGTGGCAGCGTCTGGCAACGAACTTTTTACTCTGACGTTGGACCTACCGCAGGGCGTGCGCATTGACTACCTGCGCATCCTGTTTTACGACTCGAGCTCAGCCAAAGACAGCACGGCATGGATCACCACATACGATGGAGCAGGTGGCGTCGATGACTTGATTTCTGTAAGTTCAACCGGTTCAGCTGGCTATGGATACGTTGTCAGCGGTTATTCTGGGCATGTGGTCGACAACGTCAACAATTCGTACGTGTTGAATTATTCTCCCAACCAGACAGGGGACTCCATGCGGTTATGCGGGTTGCGTGTCGCTTATCGCTATCCTTAAGTCATAGTGCATCATGATCAATTGAAAATGGAGATGCACTATGAAAAAGAATAATGACTTAAGGCTTATCCTCATTACCGTTCTTCTGGCTGCCATGCTGATCGCCATGCCGCTGGGGACAGCACAGGCAGTCTATACCTCATCTGAAATATTTAACGTTCAAATCCACCTCCCTGAAGGCGCGCGTATTGATTATTTGCGCTTGTATTACTATGACAAGAGCACAGCATATAATCAGAGCGCCTTTCTGACCGTCTATGAGGGAAATGGGGACACGACCGACCTGACCAATGTTTCTTCGACCGGCAGTGTCGGATACGGAGAGAATCTCAGCGACTACGTTGGGCACATTGTCGCAAATGAACTCAATACCTATGTGCTTAACTGGCGCCCAATCCTGGTTAATTCCAGTATGCGCCTAATGGGAATGCGAGTAGCATATAGACTGCCTTTGGGTGGCGGGTCGTGGTCGTCCTTTTACTACAGGTTCGTCCCCGGGAGTGTTTTCACCCCGCGCAATAGCAATACTGAATGGGGCTACGCCGGGGGCGGCGGAATCTATGCGACAAGTTATACCTTTCTGCCGTATATCAAGAAGTAGGGTTTGAGGGTGGGGTCGGTTTGAATGTAGTACAAATTTGCGGGAACCCCACCCAGTTTGAATAGGAGAAATCTAATAAGGGTTTTAGCGCGGGTGGATGCCATCGGAAAGCGCAGGATGGTGTCTACCCGCGCGAGTTTAACGGGTGGCGATTTTGTTATAGACGAATGCCAGATTTTTCACTTCTCTCAGAATAACACCCACCGCTGTTATCCTGAGGGGCGCAAGCGACGAAGGAACTTTGGGTGTGTGTTTTTTGATATAGACCAATGCAGGATTCTTCGCTTCATTCAGAATGACAGGTTCCAGTGAACAATTTGTAGGGTGCAATCTTCTTTTGATTGTACCAACAACCAACGTTGGCGCCCAGCGTGCCTGACATGTCACGTTGGTCTCGAAATGAAGGCCTCCGATCCCAATGGGAGGCCTCGCACTGAGGATACCCTGTACGAACACGGATGTAGATCAGGCACTGTGCGGTGCGGCAATCTCATATTTACCTCCCTTTTTTCGCCAGTCTCTCGCAAATCAAAACCCCCACTCCTGATAGGAAGTGGGGGTTGGGGTAAACCTTAATCCAGCAATCGATCAGGACTGTTGGGTTTCATTGTGCTTGGCTGTCTCAGCCGGCTCCACGATCACCTGCTCCTGTGTTGGTTTTTCGTTTCCGTTTGGTTTCGAATCGCCGCCCTTCCAGGCTGCCTTGATCACCTTTACCACCAGCCAAACCACCAACAGCAGCGCTCCCAGCCCCAAAAGCAAGCCCAGCGGCAGCATAAACGGGTATCCCGCCATGCCATTTGGTCTGAACATCATGGAACCATTCAGGAAGCTGCGGTACATGGGCATATTCGCGCGCCAATCCTGGTCAACATTATCCCCTTCCTGAAGCGTTTGACCCCGGGGCAGGGTGGACGTATCCCCACTCGCTTCTGCCAGGCGGCCGTGCATCACGCCGGTGCGGTAAGCGCCAAACCCAACCCCGGCCACAACAAGCAAGACTACAATCACCGACAGGGTGATCCAAATCCATTTGTTTTTCATGAGATGTCTCCGTTCGCATATTTTAATGAATTATTTTAAAGATAATCAAGATTATACGCTTTTTGTTGGGGGACGGTGGCAACAGCCCTATACAGCCTTGCGGAGTGCTGCGTGGTGGTATCCCCCGCCTCAACTAACTAATCCGCTTTGGGGATGGGAATCCCCAGCCATTTGGGGCTTCTTCGCGCATACTCCCGGTAAGCATCCCCAAAAGCCTCCAGGCAGCCCTGTTTTTCCGAATTTACCTGGCTGTTTTGCAGGGCGACGATCGCGAGAGGGTCAGCAGCAGGAACAGCCACGAGGCTAAGGCAGCGCCGAAACCCGCCAGGATGACGGTAAAGTCCAGGTACATTGGGCACTGCGAGATCACAAACGCGCTTGTTTGTCATTTCATTCCCCACTGAGGATATAAA
>JBAQMM010000193.1:0-10310 GCA_049302815.1 Anaerolineaceae bacterium
ACTGATGCCCCTGGCCTCCGCCCCAGCCGTCTTCCTGGCTTGCACCGTCACCACCATTCTTGCCATGGCAGTCTGGCGCACCCCTGTGGTCGCTTTGATGCCGGATGTCACTCCCTCGCGTTTCCGCTCGCAAGCCAATGGAGTGATCAATTTCATGGGCGGGATCGGTTCGGTTATCGCCTATCTGTTTGGTTCCAAGCTCTACCGCCTGAACCCAGCCTACCCGTTTTGGATGGGCTCTATCCTGGTGGTCGTGGCCGCCATCTTAGTCTTTATCTTCGTGAAGGAACCCAAAGTATATGATGAGAACCCCAACGCGGAAAAGCCCAATCTATTCAAGAGCTTAAAAAGCATTTTCCAGGAAAAACAGCACAGTGCCATCCGCCTGTTCCTGGCAATCCTCTTCTGGTTCATTGCCATGAATGCCATTGAAGCCTTCCTGACCCTCTATGCCACAAAATACTTGGGTATGGAGGTGGCCGATGCCGTGAACCTGATGACCTTGTATTCTTTGACCTTTGTCATCTTCGCGCTGCCGGCTGGATACATCGGCGGCAAATTTGGCAGGCGCAAGACCATTATGACCGGCATCGTCATTATGATAGTTACCATGGTTTCCATCTTCTTCTTTGACAAGGGACTGCTCACGACCAAACTCTTCTCGCTGCCCGTCATCGGAACAGTGCCATTCGTCGGGGTGATGCTGATGGTGGCTGGTCTGGGTTGGTCCTTTATCAACATCAACTCTCTGCCCATGGTGGTCGATCTGACTGATACGATCCACATTGGCACCTATACCGGCCTGTATTACCTCTTTTCCACCCTGGCAGCCATCATTGGTCCAAACGTAAATGGCTGGATCGTGGAACTGACCGGGAACAATTACTCCTCCATCATGATCATCGGTCCAATTTTCATGCTTTTCGCCCTAATCAGTATATCGGGAGTGCGGGGTGGTGAAGCGGTAAACGATGCGACTCCTGGAACCGGACAGGAAGAAATCCAGGCTGACACTGTTAACATTTCAAAGTGATGTCTTGCGTGCTTTGAATTAGTAATTTATACTTGCATATGTGAAACACCCGGGAAAGTGCCGGAATTAATAGTGTTAATGATAAGAGGAGAAAAGAAAAATGAGTAAGAAAATCTTCACCGTTGTAAGCCTCGTCATCATCGCTTCAATGCTGCTTGTGGCCTGCCAATCCACTGCTACTACACCAGCACCAAGCGAAGTTACCGAAGCTGATTGTCCGAAGGAAGAGGTGTTGTGCATCGGCCTTGTTACCGATGTCGGCGAAGTGGACGACAAATCCTTCAACCAGTCCAGTTGGGAAGGCGTACTGGCTGCCCAGAAAGAATTAGGCGGTATTGCCAACTATGTCGAAACCAAGGACGCCAAAGATTATGGTGCCAATATTCAGTTGTTTATTGACAAAAGCTACGACATCATTGTGACGGTTGGTTATGCCCTCGGTAACGCCACAATCGAAGCAGCTACAGCCAATCCTACTATCAAGTTTATCGGCGTAGATCAAAGTCAATCTGAAGCAACAGCGAATGTGGCTGGCTTGATTTTTGATGAAGCCAAGTCCGGTTTTCTGGCTGGCGTTCTGGCTGGCAGCCTGACCAAATCCAAGACTATTGCTGCCGTTCTGGGCACTGATCTGGTTCCTGCAGTTGTCAACTTTAACCTCGGATACATTGCCGGCGCCAAATGGGTTGACCCAACCATCAATGTCATTTCGACCTATCATCCTGGTGGTATGGATGTCGCCTTCACCGATCCCGAGTGGGGTGCCACCACAGCCAAACAGGCTATTGAACAAGGTGCGGATGTCATCTTCGGTGCCGGTGGCAAGACCGGAAACGGTGCCTTGATCGAAACCGCTGGTAATGCTGGTTTGTTCTGCATCGGTGTTGACAGCGACCAATGGGAAACCGTTCCCGAAGCGCACGCCTGCCTGGTTTCTTCTGCCATGAAACTGATCACCCCCGCAGTTGTTGAACTCGTCAAACTCAACCAAGATGGTAAATTCCCGAGTGGAAATTACATCGGCGGTGCTGGTTTGGCTCCTTTCCATGATTTCGATGCCTCCATCAGTCAGGAAATCAAAGACAAATTGGCTGAAGCAGGAACAGCCTACGACGCTGGCGAAATAACCATTCAATAAACCTCGGCGCCAAAAACAATCGGTAGTTACAAGGCGGCGCATCAGCGTCGCCTTGTTTGCTATAAATGAGTCTCATTAGAAAGGAGGTCAATCTGCGTGGAAGAAAGTAACCCAACCCCCCAAAAAAAGAATTTATTCATTAACTTTTGGTTGACAATACGCGTCCCTGTCCTGGCGATTTTGTTCGCATTGCTTGTCGGGGCTATTATCCTTCTCATTTCAGGATCCAACCCACTCACTGCCTACGGTGCCTTACTCCGAGGTGCATTTGGGAACGCCACTTATCTGCAACGCACACTCGAAAAAACTACCCCGCTGATTTTCTCCGGTCTGGCGGTATCTTTCGCCTTCAAAGCCGGCCTTTTCAATATTGGTGCCCAGGGGCAGCTCTTGGTAGGCTCCATTACCGCAGCATTCGTTGGCTTCAGCGTAACCGGGCTTCCGCCCGCCCTTCATATTACTCTGGCACTTTTGGCTGGTAGTCTGGCTGGCGCGCTGTATGGCTTGATCCCGGGGCTTTTACGCAGCTTCTCAGGCGCTCATGAAGTCATTACGACCATTATGTTGAACTATGTCGCCATCAACCTGACCGATTACCTCTCCGATGGTCCCTGGAAAGACACAACTCCTGGAAATGTTGTCGCTCGAACCCCTTTGATTGCTGAGTCAGCCCAAATCCCCTTTATTGGACCAATCCCTGTCGGTTTTTTGATTGCCATCCTAATGGTGGTAATTATCTGGTACCTGTTGGAACGCACCAACTTCGGCTTTGAAATCAGTTCGGTTGGGCTCAATCCCCATGCCTCCAAGTATGCTGGCATGAAAACCAAGCTTCTGCTGGTCCTCGCACTGGTGATAAGCGGTGCGCTGGCTGGTTTTGGAGGCGCTGTTGAAGCGCAGGGTGTTGTCCATCGCTTCCAACCGGGTTTTAACACAGGGTTGGGCTTCGATGGCATCACAGTCGCCTTGTTAGGGCGCAACAATCCCTTCGGAATAATTCTTTCCGCGTTGTTACTGGGTGCCATGAAAGGTGGTGCCAATGTGATGCAATTCGATGCCAAAGTCCCGCATGAAATCATTGACGTTATCCAGGGTCTTATGCTGTTATTCGTCACTGCTGATATAGTGATACGCAAGTTGTTGCGTTTACGCAAGGGCAGCGCTGATCAGGTCTCGTTGACAACTGGCTGGGGGCAAAAATGAGTGTCATTCCGACCACCCTCACCACAAAAGTAAACCGCAATCATAAACTTGTTGTTCCAATTGTTGTTGCCATTGTGCTTCTGGCTGTGGTCATTTATGCTTATGTCCAAAACCCTTCGGTCACCCAGGCAGTGCTCAGTTCAATGATCCGTCAATCCACTCCCCTGATTCTGGGAGCGTTGTGTGGGATTCTGTGTGAGCGGGCTGGCATTGTAAACATCGGTATTGAAGGACAGATGCTGCTTTCAGCATTTACTGCATACATGACCAATGTCTGGACGGGGAACTTGCTGTTATCTGTCCTGGTTGGTGCTTTAACCGGCGCGCTGCTGGGCCTATTGCTGGCTTTTATGTCGGTCAACTTGAAATTGAACCAAATCATTGGTGGCACCGTCATCAACATTCTTGCCACGGGCATCACTGGCTTCTATTACCAGGTGGGTATGACCACCCATGGGAAGCTCAGTTCCATTGCTCTGGGTCCGCTGGCAAAGATTCCGCTGATCGGTCCGGTTTTATTCGATAATCCTCCCATTACCTATATTGCCATTTTGTTGGTGTTTATCACCCAAATTGTGCTTTTCCACACCACCTGGGGCTTGCGCACCCGGGCTGTCGGCGAACATCCTCGGGCTGCTGACACGCTTGGTATCAACGTCTTTTCCACACGTTACATCAACACGATCGCGGGTGGAGCCATAGCCGGTTTGGCTGGGGCATTTCTGACCCTGGAGGCAGTGGGCTTGTTTGAACGTAATATGACCAACGGCCGCGGTTTTGTCGCCCTGGCAGTGATGATTTTTGGAAAGTGGAATCCCCTCGGAGCCTGGTTGGCAGCCCTTTTATTTGGTCTTGCCAATGCCGTTCAAACCCAGTTGCAGTTTATGGGAACAACGATTCCCCATCAATTCATCGGCATGATCCCGTACGTCCTGACCATCGTGGTTGTTTCTGGTTTCGTTGGTCGGTCCAGAGCGCCTGCTGCTGAAGGCACTCCGTATGAGAAAGAGTGAAAATGGAAAACGCACCCATCCTCGAAACTCTCAATATTTGTAAGCACTTTCCCGGCACTTTAGCTAATGATCATGTTTGCATCCACCTCGATGAAACAGAGGTGTTGGCAATCCTGGGAGAAAACGGAGCTGGTAAAACCACTCTCCTAAACATCATCTACGGCTTGTATAATCAGGACTCCGGCGAGATTTACATCAACGGTCAACTCAAAGAAATCAACAACCCCCATGATGCCATCGCTTCCGGCATTGGCATGGTGCACCAGCACTTTATGCTTATTCCGGTTTTTACCGTTCTGGAAAATATCATGCTTGGCGCGGAAATCACCAATGGTCCCTTCCTTGATAAAGCCAAAGCCCGCCAGGAGATTATCAGACTTTCCAATACTTATGGCCTGGCAGTGGATCCCGATGCCATTGTCGAAGAGCTTCCAGTAGGCGTGCAACAACGGGTTGAGATTCTCAAAGCCCTTTTCCGCGATGTTAAAATTCTGATTTTAGACGAACCGACTGCTGTGCTGACCCCACAGGAAACCCTGGAGCTGTTCGAAATCATGCGGCAACTGAAGGCACGAGGTGTTTCAATCGTCTTCATCACCCATAAACTGAAAGAAGTGTTGGAAATTGCCGATCGGATCGTGATCATGCGGCGGGGTCAGGTTGTAGGAGAAACCCGACCTGATCAAGTCACTGAGAGCGATCTTGCCAACATGATGGTCGGTCGGGAGGTCATCCTGCAGGTCGATAAATCCCCTGCCACCCCCAAGGAAGTCTTTTTTGAGGTCAAAGATCTGGTAGTCAGAGAAAAAACCGACCTTCATTCCGTCAGTAATGTGTCTTTCACTGTCCGTTCTGGTGAGATTCTAGGTCTGGCCGGCGTACAGGGCAATGGGCAAACCGAACTGGTGGAAGCTATTACTGGTCTGCGCAAGCATGAGTCCGGTGAAGTATTCATCGATGGCAAATTGATGCCGCAGGGTAGACCGCGTACGATGGTAGAAAACGGTCTGGCGCATATTCCCGAAGACCGACACAAACACGGTTTGATCCTGCAATATAAACTCACCGATAATTTTGTGTTATGTACTTACTATCAGGAGCCTTTTTCGCATCATGGGGTCCGCAATAAGGAAGCCATCCTCCAGAACACAGAAGAATTGATGACAAGGTTTGATGTCCGCGCTCCTTCACCATTCAGCATCGCCGGTGATCTTTCCGGCGGCAATCAACAGAAAGTCATTGTTGGGCGGGAGCTCAGCCGACCCGTCAAAGTTGTGGTAGCCAACCAGCCTACTCGCGGTCTGGACGTAGGGTCAATTGAATACATCCACCAAACATTGGTTACCATGCGAGATGCAGGCGTGGCAGTCCTGCTGGTTTCTTCAGAACTCGATGAAATTCTGTCATTGTCTGATCGGATCGCTGTGATGTATCGCGGCAAAATTGTTGCGACGGTGGATGCAGCTAAAACCACCAGAGAAGAAATCGGTTTATTGATGGCCGGTCTTAAGTCACAACCCGTCTCAGAACCAGCTTAGTTGGATTGCTTTAACGTTTGAGAGAACCTCTCCAGTCAAAAGAAATCCTGGGGAGGTTCTCTTTTTCTTTGCCAGTATGGCATGGTTGGTTCGCAGGGAAATAACTTATTCCGCCAGGATTGCATGAAATTTTTTACGTGAGATGCGGAGACGTTGTCCCCAACCTGCTCACATTTGTTTGAGAAGACCGTAGATTTTATACTGCATCCAATTCAAAGGTTCAGTATCATTAACCAGAACATTAGACTGGATTTGCAATACAATAATTGTGCTATGTTATTTGACTTAGGCATATTTGCGCCAGTTCCAAAAAAACCGAGGAGGTAGTCCTTTATTATGTCATCCATCATCGTAGAACATATTAGCAAACATTTCGGTGAAACCAAAGCTGTTAAAGACGTTTCGTTTGAGGTTGTTCCTGGGGAAATATTCGGGCTGCTTGGTCCAAATGGTTCAGGTAAAACCACGACCATACGTGTCATCCTGGACATCTACAAGCCGGATTCCGGTTTGGTAACCATTCTGGACGGTCCAATGAACGAAGAAAAGAAGAACCGCATTGGCTACCTCCCCGAGGAGCGCGGTCTTTACCAGGATATCCCTTTGGATCGTTGTTTGGAATACCTGGCAACCTTGAAAGGTATGTCCGATGCGCAGATCAAACAAAGGCTGCCTCAATATCTCGAACAGTTTGACCTGACAGAGCACCGCAAAAAAAAGGTCAAGGAACTAAGCAAAGGCATGCAGCAAAAAGGGCAGTTGATTGCCACGCTGATCCATGATCCCCAGGTCATCATCATTGATGAACCTTTCAGCGCTCTGGACCCGATCAACACACAGTTGGTCAAAGATCTGCTGATGGAGCAGCGGGACGCCGGTAAAACCATTATCATGTGCACCCATCAGATGAACCAGGTGGAGCAGTTATGTGACAAACTGGTGTTGATCAACGAAGGCAACGTTCTGCTCTATGGTGGCTTGCAGGATATCCGCGAACAATTCACCACCAACAACGTCCTGATCAATACTTCCGCAGAACTTCCCGACACCCTCCCCGGTGTGGCTAAGATCCATCAAGAGAACACCATGACCAGACTGGTGCCCCAACCTGGGGTCAAACCGCAGGACCTGCTTACCATGTTGGTGGAAAAAGGCATTGCCCTGAACACTTTTGAAATCGCCGCCCCTTCCCTGGACGAGATTTTTATCAAGGTGGTGCAGGAGGGACCAAACGATCATGAACAAAACCTTTGAAGTCGCAAAATATGAATATAAACGCCATGTTTTGCGCCGCCGCTTTTGGATTACGCTCATCAGCGTCCCCGTGGGGATTGCGCTGATGATCCTGCTTGCTGTTTTCATTTCGGTTTCAGCCGAGAATACTGACCCGGTAGGCTATATTGACCAGGCTGGTTTGATCACCAAGCCACAAGTCCTGCCTGAAAAATCCAGTCTCTTCAACCCTGTGGTTGAGTTGATCCCTTTTGAGAGTGAGGTTGCTGCCAGGCAGGCTGCGGAGACCGGTAAAATCCAGGCTTTCTTCATCATTCCAGAGCAATACGAATCTACCTACCAACTGACCTATTATTACAATGAGCCTCTTTCAGCTACTATCAGAAACGAGGTCACCGCTCTCATCAGGGAAAACCTTTTGAGCGGTATCACTATCCCCAATCTCGAACGGCTGAATGAGGGCAGCGACATTACCCTCCAAGCTTTGGACGGTTCTGAAACTGCTGAGGAGGACGACTGGAGTAAGATAGTCATTCCCCTGATCATCGGGGTTCTGTTCATTGTGGTGATCATGTCCAGCGGGGGTTATCTCCTTCAGGCAGTGGTGGAAGAAAAAGAGAACCGCACGATGGAAATCATGATCACCTCGGTTTCGCCTACCCAGTTAATGACCGGCAAGATTATCGGTAATATCAGTGTGGGTCTGACCCAACTGTTTGCTTGGATTGCCTTTGTTGCCATCGCCCTGCTGCTTTTCGGCAACCGGATTCCCTTCATCCAGAACCTGGAAATATCCTGGTCTTACCTGATCATCAGCCTGCTGTTGCTGCTGCCCGCCTTTGTTTTTACTTCCGCGCTGATGGCAACCCTGGGTGCCACGGTTACCGACTCGCAGGAATCACAGCAAGTGTCTGGGCTGGTGACTTTTCCGACCCTGCTGCCCTATTACTTCTTCAACACCATCATGATGAATCCCAACGGGGCCTTCGCCAGGGTGCTAAGCTACCTGCCCATGAGCGCTCCGCTGACCATGTCCGTTAGAATGGCTTTCACCACTGTTCCCACCTGGGAACTGATCATGGTCTTTGGCATTCTGATTGCCTTCTCGATTGCCACGGTTTGGCTGGCAGGTAAAGTCTTTCGAAGGGGCATGCTGCAATATAACCAGCGCATCCCGCTCAGAAAGCTTTTCAGCAAGGAGTTTCGCCATGAATAAAACCTGGGCTGTATTCAAATACGAATTCTTAACAACCATTTCAAGGCGCTCCTTCATCCTGACCTTGATTCTGGTGCCACTTATCCCTGGCTTGATCATAGGCTTGTTGAGCCTCTTGAACGAATCCCAAACCCAAGAACTGGAGCAGGCCTTCACCCAGGAAGCAACCATTCCCCTGCCTCTCGGGGTCATCGACCAGAGTGGCTTGATCAGCGCCTTTCCAGACTGGATCACCGGCGGGAATTTGATAGCGATAGCCGACGAGCCAACTGCCCGTCAGAAAGTTCTGGACGGACAATTGGACGGTTTTTACCTGATCCCGCAGGATTACCTGCAAAGCGGCAAAATCACCCTGGTGAAGCCCGAGGTGAACGCTTTGACAGGCTTTACCCAGAGTGATGTGCTTGACCGGCTGATTGAGTACAATCTTCTTGGTGCTGATCAGAGCCTCTATCTCAAATACACCAACCCAACTGCCTTTCAATTGGAGCAAATCAACCCTGAAACCGCGGATTCCCGCGACACGGGGAATATGCTCAGTTTCTACCTGCCTTATGGCGTAATGATCTTCTTTTACATCATCATATTCAGTACCTCGAGTATGATGCTTAATTCCATCGGCAAAGAAAAGGACAGCCATGTGATGGAAGTATTACTTTCGTCCCTGAAACCAACCGAGATGTTTACCGGCAAAATCATCGGGCTTGGACTGGCTGGTCTGCTGCAGATGGTGGTATGGTTTGGAGCAGCCATTCTCATGCTGCGGTTGGGAGGCACCACCTTAAGTATCCCCCCGGGTCTGCAAATTCCCGCTTCAGTCTTCTTCCTGGCAATCCTCTTCTTCCTGCTGGGTTATGGGGTATATGGCAGCCTGATGGCTGGCATCGGTGCGATGGTGCCCAACCTGCGGGAAAGTTCACAGTCCACCTTCGTGCTCACCCTGCCGTTGATTTTCACACTCTTATCGATCTCCAGCATGATCCAACAGCCGCATGGCTCCCTTGCCACCATTCTCAGCCTGTTTCCAATGACCGCGCCAGTCGCGATGATGACCAGGCTCACGATTGGCAATGTACCGGGTTGGCAGGTCTTACTTTCTCTGGTCCTGCTTGCACTTACCGTGTGGTTCCTGGTGCGTGGGGTTTCCAATCTTTTTCGTTCACAGACTTTACTGGCTGGTCAGAGATTCTCAATAGGCAGCTTCATGAAGGTTCTGTTCCAGAAATAATCCACTTAATTCGCCTTCCGAGGCTGTCCAATATATCATGTTGTTTCGTTGGACAGCCTCAATCCCGTGAAGTCATTTCTGTAGTTTGAATCGGCGGTTGGTCCGTAAGAATGAGGCTTGCCTCATCCAACCAGTGCGAGGTCGTAGGGATCATAAGCCTGGCTGATTCGTAACTTGCCAGGTCGTAGGAATATGGCTTGCCTGGTCCGGTTGCGGGCTTCTGAACGGCAAGGGCGGAAGGGGCAAGCACTGACCCAACACCCGCACTCTCACGGGCAAGCCCAATCCCGATAACCCGTTTCCACACCAATCGCCATTTTTCCCTTTCAACTGCCTCCATCTTCGTGCCATCCTGATTCGCACCAGCAATTCTCACTATGGAAAGGCTCTTTGGAAATTCTGGCAAGCATTGCCTCAACATGCCTTTCTGGTGTGCACAAAGTCAGTGAGCACACCGCAGCACTTGGAAACTCTGGCAACATTACCTCACTATTCCTATCTCTTTCGTTCAGACAAAGCGTGTTTCAAGCGGTATAGCCCGTTTATATGAAATAAGCCTTGGCAGCAGTTGCTTGATTTACGAAAATTACTTTGGATGGATTTTGACAAATTCATATTGAGAATTGCTGGATTCACACAGTCTCTCTGGTGCTTTTCTTGCAACTGACCCTATCAATCTGTCGACCATCTAATGGTCTAGTATTATCC
>JBAQMM010000194.1:0-5145 GCA_049302815.1 Anaerolineaceae bacterium
GCCCCGCCCAGTGTCTGCGCCGTCCGGCTGTGTTGGCTGAGCTTGCCTGGAAGCAGCTGCATGAGGGGAAACCCGATGACATCACCAGCTTGGCACCCACCTACGTTCACACCCTGAGCAACATCCCGGAAGTATGACCCCCGCCTCCTATAAAAATGAAATCCAACTGCGCCGTATGACCCTGGCGGATCTTCCGCAGGTGGAAGCGCTGGATCAGCGCTGTTTCAGTGATCCCTGGCCCAAGGGCTCTTTCTTGTATGAACTCAGACCGGATTCCTCCAGCATATGCCTGGTGGCAGAGCTTGGCAATGATCCGCTTGCAGCTCAAATTGTTGGCGTGACTGTGTTGTGGGTTATTCTGGACGAAGCCCATGTGGGTACGCTGGCAGTTCTGCCGGGGTATCGCGGTAAAGGGATTGCCCGGCGCTTGCTCGCGAACGCCCTGTTACAGAGCTACCAGGCTGGCGCCCGAAAATCGCTGTTGGAAGTGCGAGCCGGCAACCAGCCCGCTCTGCACCTTTATTATGGCTTTGGATTCGAAGTGGTAGGCTTGCGTCCCGGTTATTACGAGGACAACCACGAAGATGCCTGGCTGTTGACTTTGCCACGGCTGGATCCACAAGTATTGGAAAAGCTTGCAAGAATCTAAAAATCTCTTTATTGGGGTGATATTGGGGTAAAATTCTTTACCGGAGGCCATCCATGCAGGCAGAAGAACAAATCCAGTCGATTCGCACACAAATTCAAAATTGCCAGGAATGCCCCTTGTTTGTCGGGCGGTTTAAATCCGTCCCCGGAGAAGGACCTGCCACCAGCCAGATTATGTTCATTGGCGAAGGGCCGGGTTATAACGAAAATGAGCAGGGCAAACCTTTCGTCGGGCAGGCGGGCAAATTTTTGGATGAGCTGCTCGCCCATGCCGGGCTTGCGCGCTCAGAGGTCTTCATCACCAATGTGGTCAAATGCCGCCCACCCAACAATCGTGACCCGGAGCCGGCAGAACTCAGCGCTTGCCGCAAGTACCTGGATGCCCAAATCGAAACGATCAACCCGAGCGTCATTGTGACGCTTGGCCGCTTTTCTATGGCGCGTTTCATTAACAATGGCAAGATCAGCCAGATACATGGCTATCCCCGCAAGGTAGATGGCCGCACGATTGTGACCATGTACCATCCTGCCGCCGCCCTGCACCAACCGGATTTACGCCAGCCCCTGTTGGATGATTTTGCCCGGCTAAGGAAATTACTCAACCAACCGTCCGAGGTTCAATCCCTGCAGACAGCCCCTGAACCCCCAAAAGTAAATGAAGAAAAACCGCCCGAACAACTGAGCCTTTTTTGATGAACGCCAGGTGATTTAAAGTATAAAGGTGAAAAATGGTAAAAGATGAGTTGATCCAACTGATTCAAAAACGAAGAGCTAACATTGGCATCATTGGCTTGGGTTATGTCGGTCTGCCGCTGGCTGTTACTTTTGCCAACGCCGGCTTCAACGTCACCGGCATTGATTCCATCCAGGAAAAAGTGGAAATGATCAATCGTGGCGAGAGTTACATCATGGATGTGCCCTCCGCCGCACTGCGCAAGCACATCGAAGCCGGCCGTATTCGTGCCACATCTGATTATTCAGTGCTGAAAGAGATCGATGCGGTTTCGATTTGCGTCCCGACGCCTCTGCGCAAAACAGGAGATCCGGATCTGTCCTTCATCGCCAATGCCAGCCGCGACCTAGCACCCTACCTGCACCGCAGCATGATCGTCGTGCTCGAATCCAGCACCTACCCCGGCACCACCCGTGAGATGGTGCTGCCCACCCTGTCGGAAACCAGTTCGCTCAAAGTCGGCGAGGATTTCTTCCTGGCTTTCTCCCCGGAACGGGTTGACCCGGGCCGCAGCGACTGGACTACCTACAATACCCCCAAGGTGATCGGCGGGATCACACCCAACTGCACCGAGGTTGGCGCCGTCTGGTATGGGCAAGCTCTGGAGACAATCGTACCGGTCTCCACCACAGAAGTAGCTGAAATGACCAAACTGTTGGAAAACACCTTCCGCATGATCAACATCTCAATGGTCAACGAACTGGCACAGATGTGCGATCGACTCAACATTGACGTCTGGGAGGTCATTGACGCAGCCAGCACCAAGCCCTTTGGCTTCATGAAATTTACTCCCGGTCCAGGCATGGGCGGGCACTGCATCCCGGTCGATCCGTTGTACCTCTCCTGGAAGATGAAGTCCATCAACTACACCGCCAGGTTCATTGAACTGGCTTCAGAGATCGACTCCAACATGCCGCGTTACGTGGTCAACAAGATCCAGGACGCGCTCAACCGCTATAAAAAGCCGCTCAACGGCAGCAAAGTGCTGATATTAGGTGTGGCGTACAAGCCCAACATCAACGATTTGCGGGAATCTCCTGCCTTCGATGTGATTCACTTGCTGCAAGAGAAGGACGCTGTCGTTTCCTACTATGATCCCTACGTGCCGGAACTGGACTATGAGTTCATCCGCATGAATTCGGAAAAGGACCTGGCAGCGGCAGTCGAGAAAGCGGATTGTGTCGCCATCATCACCAACCACAGCAAGGTGGATTATGCCATGGTGCTGGAAAAAGCCCAACTTATCTTTGATGCCCGCAATGCGCTGAAAGACATTGCCAAAAACAATTCCAAGGTGGTCAAACTCTGATGGCAAACTACCTGCTTACCGGGGCTGCCGGATTTATCGGCTCCCGCGTGGCCGACCTGCTGATGCAGGCAGACCACCAGGTTTATGGGCTGGATAACCTCAACCAAACCTATGACGTGCGCATGAAACAATACCGCCTCAAACGCTTGCTTGAAGCGCCCTCTTTTCACTTTTTGCAGGATGATATTTCTGACAAGTCCGTTCTCGAGCGTCTGGCAGATTCCGTTCCTCAATTGGAAGCGGTGATCAACCTGGCAGCCATTGCCGGGGTGCGCGCCAGCACCAAGGACCCCTGGAGTTATCTGAACACCAACACTCTCGGCACGCTGAACACGCTGGAATTCTGTGCCCGCCAGGGGATCAGGAAGTACATCCTGGCTTCCACCTCCAGCCTGTATGGGAATGAAGGCACCCCGCCGCACTCGGAGACCGCCAGCACCGATCATCCCCTGGCTCCCTATGCTGCCAGCAAGAAGGGCGCCGAAGCATTTGGTTACGCTTACCACCATTTGTATGGCATCGATATCACCGTATTGCGCTACTTCACCGTTTACGGTCCGGCTGGGCGGCCGGACATGGTCATGTTTCGCTTCTGCCAGTGGATTGCTGAAGGCAGACCGGTGCTGGTCACCGGCGATGGGGAACAATCGCGCGGGTTCACTTATGTGGATGACATCGCCCGCGGCACTCTCCTGGCGCTGCAGCCAGTCGGGTATGATGTGTTCAACTTGGGTGGGCATGAGGTCATCACCATGAACCAGGTGATCACCATGCTGGAAAAACGCCTGGGCAAGAAAGCCCAGGTGGAATACATCCCCATGCATCCAGCCGACGTCCTTGCGAATGTGGCGGATGTGACCAAAGCCCGCCAGGTATTGGGCTGGAAGCCGCAGGTCAATCTGGAACAGGGGGTGGATGCCCTGGTTTCATGGTATCTGCAGGAACGGGATTGGGTCAAAGACATCGCCACGCCTTAAGAGCATGCAGGTCGCAGGGGGCGGGCTCACCCACTCCACTGCAGTGGATTTGGACAAGCAAGTCTGTTCCGACCCTCTTTTTGCACCATCCCTTTCAACACTCTCTTAACAATTTTGCTGAATTCTTGTTTAGGTCGGACTGGGAGTTTTACCGTTTGTGTTTTCGTAGTTTCCTAGGCACCCTCCTAGATAAAAACAGTCCCTGCCCTGCCATAAAGAATGACTCGGAGAAATGATCAGGTTTGGTCAAGGTGGAATAGATGTTTGAAAATTTTCTTTATCTTTCCACCAACACGCCTTGGAAATTTCCTGATCGCCTGGACAGTCTTGAGAGAGTATCGTTTCCCCATTTTGACCGGGTAGTAAATGATCTGTTTCCGCTTGGTGGCGGCAGGCACGAATACTTTGCCATGCTCAAAGATCTCAGCGAACTTTGCGATAATGTTTTCTTCCTTGCAGGCTTCCGTTTCCTGTCCGTTGGGCAGATAGGGTTGGCGAAGGTATTCAATTTGTAATGTCGGATCTTGATCGATCTTTTTAACTGCCTCAACAACGGCTGGAAAATCAGGGTAATCGTAGCAATTAATAAAGGCCTTAGTGTTAAATTCCTGCCCAATCAGCGGATTGCCCCAATAAATCGGGATGGTGTTGGTCATCAGTCCGTCAAATAGTTTTTCGGTGGTGTAACCGGGGTACTCTGAATTCTCAAAAACAATCGAAAATTTATATCTTTCCATCCATTGGTATTTTTCTTCCTGCGAAGATCCTAATTGATACCCAATATTGTTGAAGACCTTACCTCCGGAATCCACTTTTTTATAACGGGAAAGTAATGTAAACATCTCCAGCCGTTCTTTAGCGCGGTCATTGGAAACCAAGAAACAACAAAACTTTCTCTTACCTAAGTTTGCTGGCAAGGTTCGGCGTGCCTTAATTTTGTCATATTCAGGATTAAACCGATAAAATGGCAGTCGATAATTTCTCTCATTGACAGGATAATCAAAACTAAACGCATAATCACACATGGAAAAATTTGGTCGCATATTTTCCCCGGTGTAATAGATTCTCATACATTTATATTTCAAATACTCACAACCAAATGAGGAGTAGATCATAAAGTCCGGATCAGGGGTAAGTATCAAATTCCAGTGTTTTGCCAGCAGTTTATAGATTGGATTTTGCTGACAAATCGCTTCTTCGGTCTCCGGGTGCCAGAAATCTGTGAACCAAAGTTTGATATCTTTGTTTGAGGTCATTTGGTTTTCCATTTACTGACTAATTCTTTCTGCATCCGCTTCATCCTTTGTTCTATAGCATTTCATTTCTCAATAAGCTGATTGTAATTTATTTTCGTTAGTCCCGTCTTTCAATAGCAACTTCGCCGCCCGAATCCGCTGATCCAGTCCGATATTAAAGCATGTCTGTTTCTGTGCCGCTTCTGACCTGGTGGGTCGGGAACCCACTACTGGAGATAAGAT
>JBAQMM010000195.1:0-35071 GCA_049302815.1 Anaerolineaceae bacterium
GCCCCCGGCGGCCTCCGCGGCTTCCATGATGGCCTCGCCTAATGTGGGGTGGGCATGGACATTCCGGGCAATTTGGTCTATCGAAAGGCTGTTCGCCTGCGCCAGGGTCAGTTCGGGTAGAAGTTCCGAAGCTTCCGGTCCGACCACGCAAGCTCCCAGGAGCGAACCATCACTCTCATCCGTGACAATTTTGGCATAGCCGGCATACTCCCCCAACCCCAGGGCTTTCCCGTTGGCTTGGAAGGGAAACTTGCCAACCTTCACCCGAAAGCCGGCTTCTTTAGCCTGAACCTCGGTATAACCAAACGAGGCTACCTGAGGCTGACTGTAGGTCGCGCGGGGAATCATGCGGTAATCCAATTTGTGAATGGGAAGCCCTGCCATGGCTTCTGCACAAATAATGCCCATGGATGAGGCGGCATGCGCCAGCAGGAGCTTGCCCGTCACATCGCCAATCGCCCAGATGCCGGGGATATTGGTGGACATGCGCTCGTCCACCTGCACAAAACCACGCTTGTCCAGCGCCGCCCCAGCTTCCTCCAGGCCGATATTGGCAGAGTTGGGTTTGAAACCCACCGCCACCAGGGTGATATCCGCTTCAAGTGTCTCTTCTCCCTTATCGGATTCCAGCAAGACCTTGGTGCCAGTATCCGTCTTGCTGACGCCCCTCACCTTGCAGCCGGTATGCACCTTAATCCCGCGCTTAGTAAAGGCCTTTTGAAGTTCAGCTGCGGCTTCATCATCCTCAGCCGGCAGCAGATGCGGCAGCATTTCCACCACATGCACCGCCACGCCATAGGCACTCCAGACAGTCGCGAACTCCACCCCAATGGCACCGCCGCCGATAATCACCGCCGAGCTGGGAAGGCTCTCCAACATAATAGCATGGGAATAATCCAGAATCTTTTCTCCATCCGGTTCCATGCCCGGGATGAGCGTGGGATGGGCACCCGTAGCAATGACAATATTTTTGGCTTCAACCGTCTCTGTGTCGCCTTCGTTCAACGTGATCTCAACCTTGCCTGGAGAGGCGATCCGGGCTTCTCCGTTCATCACCTCGATATTGTTTTTCTTCATCAGGAAAGCCACGCCCTTCACCAGCCGTTGAGAGACCTGGCGGCTGCGCTTGAAGGCCGCCCCAAAATCCAGCGAAAAACCCTCTACTTTGATGCCGTAATCTTCCGGGTGTGTTCGCATCAGGTACGCCAGTTCAGCATTGCGCAGGAGTGACTTGGAGGGAATGCAACCCAGATTGAGGCAGACGCCGCCCAGGGCTTTCTTTTCCACAATGCCAACTCTAAGACCCAGTTGAGAGGCGCGGATCGCATTGACATATCCCCCCGGACCTGCCCCGATTACGAGAACATCCATACTTTTCATGTGTCCTTCTCCTAATACATGAATTTCTCTTAAGTAAACCACAAATTTCCTGTAAATCAATTTAAATGTGTCATGAGGATATTGAAAAACTGTAGGGTGTGGAAAAACGTCAGTTGTTGCGAGCCTTCGGCGAAGCAATCCCAGGTCCTGGAAAATAAGATTGCTATCCTTTGTATCCTATGGGCACTGGGCTTTTACGTGCTGCGCCCCTCGTCCACTCAGTGTACCCCGCTCCGCTCTGCGTGCCTCCGGCGATGCGTCCCTTGAAATGGGAATGGCACGAAAGGTTTTTCGACACTCGCAATTATGATATTTGCGAAACTATTTAACAATCTACTGATTAATAACTGGAATAAGATTCTTTCAGCAACTACCGATAATCGTGATAGTGGCACGAATTCTCAACTTCCACGTCATAATTGTCAGAAAGAAACTTATGACGAAGAATACAGGAAATTTCATGGAAGCAATTAAAAAAGATAATCGAGCAGATAGCGTCTCGCGAGAGGAAGAGGTTTCTATTGTGGAAGAAGCGCGAAAGAATCCACAATCTTTTTCGTTACTCTATCATCGCTATGTAAAGCAAGTGTTTTATTATTTTGTCAATCGGGTGGGTGATAGTGCAATTGCGGAGGATTTGACTTCTCAAACCTTTTTATTGGCACTTCAATCTCTGAAACAGCTTCACCAAAATGATCGGTTCGCTCCATGGCTTTTCACCATTGCCCGTAACCAAACAACGGATTACTACAGAAAGTCAAGTCGGGAAATTTCTTTTGAACCGGAGATGATAGCCGAATTTTTAGAATCAACTGAGTCTCATGCTTCCGCAGTTGATAAAACCGACTTGATCCTGTTACAAAACCTTGTGCACTGCCTGCCGGAAAGGGATCAGGAGATGTTAAGGCTGCGGTTTGTTGGTGAGCTGACATTTGCTCAAATAGCCATCGTATTGCGCCAAACTGAAAACAAAGTAAAAAAATCTTATTACCGGTTGCTATCCCAACTGGAAAAAGAAATCGAGGAAAACAATGAGTAGACCATATTCGTATTCCAAAATTGAAGAAAAACTTCAAGCTTCATACATTAAACCCCCCATAAGATCCGAATTCGTCAATTATCTGGGCGCTCAGTTGGATTGTGAAGCCATACAGATTTCAAGCCCAGCCCAACCAATGCACCGATTCAGACTTAGCAGGGCTATTCCTGTGATTATTATCGTTCTGATCATCAGCACGGTATTTGCGATTGGACCTAAGCGAGTCCTTGCCCAAATTCAACAATGGCTGGGGTATGCTCCCGGTGGGGGCTTGGTCAGCGAGGTTGATTCCGTCCGGGTCTTGCAAGAACCTGTCTCCCTTACGCGGGATGGTATTACGGTGATCGTGAACAAGGCTGTTTTGACCTCCGATAAGACCACCATTGAATATAAAGTGTTTGGTGTGCCAGCAGAGGACAAGGCAGACCTTTCTGACAAGGATGTATGCACCACGGCGCCAGTTATAAAGCTTCCCAAGAGTGGGAAATTATTACCAGAAGATTCTCCAGGGATTTTTCCTCCAATTGGATCTGATGTTGACACAGTGCTTTTGTATTTTGCCTGTATCCCAGAAACAAGTTTTGAGGAGGTACCTGCTGATTGGGATTTGCCACTGCGCTTTGTCCCAGCACCCGAAGGGTTGGTTATCAATCCGGTTGAGGAAATCACCCAGCCAACCCCAGAAGAGCCTATAACCAGTAATGCAACCATCAACCAATATTTTGAAAGCGACGGAAGCTATATATTGATTGGCTCCTTGCAACCTTCCAATCCTGAAGAGCAATTTTTCCATATTGCCAGCGTGCCCACAATCGAGGACTCTACAGGCAATATGGTCTTTTACGAAACTCCTGAAGAGTTCGCCGGCCAGCTAAACGGAGGGGAGCAAAACGTTGGGTTCGCCTTCAAGTTCAATGCAAGTGGCGTGACATTTCCGGTGAAGATCATCTTCCCGGTTCGGATCACGGCCGAGCCTACAGAAGATCTTTACACAGGTGAGCCGCAGCTTTGGGAAGTGGAATGGTCGCCAGATACATTACCATCGGCTGCAAGCCAGGCGGATAGTGTCTGCATCAACCAGGAAAACATTTTAGCGCTTGAACAATTGCCGGAAAGCATGGGTTTTACGTTTATTACGGGTATCAATCCAGATTCAATCGTCTTCTCGCCACAAGGTGAGACCGAATCTGTGGTGGTTGCACAGGGAAACTCAGCCGTGATCAATCCGGATGGAATTTATCTTGCTTCTTTAGAGGATCAAGACCTCACTCTGACCAACCTTGCGAATGAAGAAAGCCTTGCCATCACAGGGGCTTTTTCTGCTCCAATGGCATGGTCACCGGATGGGAGCCTACTGGCTGTAACAGCCGCCCAAGAAGGAATTGAAATTGTAGACCAGAACGGGAAGGTCATTAACCATATCAATCTGCCAAATGAAGGCATGCTGGCAGGCTGGTCATCCGATGGTACAAAACTTTATTTTGGCGTGCAGGCTACGGAAGGAACGGGCTACCTGTTGCGTGCTATCGAAGTGAGCAACGGCAAGATTGAAGACATCTTCTTCCTGGAGAACTCTCCTGGGAAGAACCCTGGCTTAACCATTTCCCCAGACGGGATTTGGATCGCTTATCGGGGCAACAAACAAGCAACCCTCTACGTAAAAAAGCTAGATAAAAGCCCGGCAAAGCTGGTGATGGATGCTCCTCTGCAATATACCAGCCCCACGGCGATTGAGAGTTTTGTGTGGAGCACAGACAGTCATTATCTGGCTGTTGAGGCTCTCCTGGCTGGTGAAGAAACCTCCACGTCTATTCTTTTGGACCTGGATGGATGCAAGGCCTATAACGTGGACTTGGGTGATCAAAATATAAAGGGGGTGATGCCAGTGAAATAGAATCAGGTTTTTAAGAAAGACAACAAACAACTATCAGAGAAAGAAAATTGGAGGTTTATCGTGAATAAAAGAACAGGATTGGGCGTACTCTTGGCTGTAACATTGCTCTTTGCTTCGTCTACACCGGCAATCGCGAATGTGAACCAAAGCAAAGTTCCTGATGAAATTGACGTTGTCGGAAGGATCGAAGCAATCAGCGGTCAGCCAGCAACCTATATTGAAAAAGAAAAATTACCGTATTACAGCCCGGACAATGTGCTTTCAAAATACATAACCGGCGACTTTAGCTATCTGGTCGACGATGTTACCCGGCAAATCATAGAGATCATGCCCGTCAATGACCAGACTGTGGAATATAGCACTGAAGCGCTGTACACCGAGGACGAGCTGTATCAAATGGCAGTGGAATTCATTCAGCAAGTCAGCCCTGAATTAGTACTGGATGAATTGACCTTAAAACCCGGGAATAAAGAAAACATCAACTACTTCTTTCGGTGGATCGATGAGAGAGTCAAGACTCCCGATGGAGGACCTGGGTATATTCAAGTAGGGATTTCCAGAGGCGGATCAATCTTGAATCTTGTGAACACAATACCATTTGGCGGTAAAAACACTGTGAATCAGTTCAATGAGATCTATGCAAATGATGGCAATTACTGGTACAACGAGACTCACAATTTAATTTCGGTTCCAAGTTATGGATATTGCGGATCGCCATCAGGCTCATGGTGTTCACCTTACACGATCCGTTATACCACCACAACAACCGGTCAGGCAACAGCATCTGCTTATTGGGGCCCAAATTCCAACACCAACACCAAAGCATCTGCGTTCATTCCTTCTAACCATGCTACGACCACAGGAGCCTGTTACTACATCAATGGAAGTTCATCGGCTTCCCAATGCGTCAACCAGCTTAGCTACTATGACACTTGGGTTGTAATCACACCCAATCCATACACAAGTGGAATTAGTACTATCCGATTGAATAACCATGTAGCATCTGGAAGTGGAAGTAAGGTTGCCTGGGATGAAGTCTGGGTCTACACATATTAGTTAGCGGATCGCTCGCTTACGATCAATTAGGGAGCAGAACCGCAATTTAATAAAGAGACGGTTCTGCTCCAGAAAATGGTACTAAACGTGTTCAAGAAAATAGTTATAGAATTTATGTTGATTCTACTTATATCAAGCATATTATCGAGTTGTAGTTCACCTATGCCATCTACATTGACACCCGCTTCATTCCTGAACCCAGAACCTTCACAGGAGAAAACACCTGTAGAATTCGAATTTTTCCCCACAGCAATTGGAACGCAGACCATCCAAGGCAATTTTCTCCCGGGCATGTATTTTTTAATGGCTACGCCTGCTTTTCCAGTAAGATTTGCATTTGGGTATTGGAATCCAAACTGTCTGTTTTCAAATACACCATGCCAGGAAGTTTCACATCTTACTACAGAAAGCAACCTACTGAATTTTGATTCCGGGCTTACTTGGTCAGAAGACGGAAAAAAAGCAGTGTGGGTGAATGGCAATTCCCGGGAGGTTTATCTGTATGAAGCAGAAACTCGTTCCTATTCTAAACTTGCAACTGGACTTTCAGTTACTCTACCAAATTTATTCTGGTCTGCAGATGGTTCTTCTTTCTATTCAAGCGCTGCTTTTGGTGAAAATTTCACAGCAGATATTGTGAGGACCAATAGTACCACTGGTGAACATACTCGCATCAGTGTCGGAAAAAATCAGACTCCGTTTTTGCTTGGCTGGCTTGATAAGACCCACCTGCTCTTCCAATCGGAGACATTAGGGTATCGTGAGGGGAGTGGTAAAGCTGACCGAATTGAGAGTGGGCTGTTTTCGTTGGATGTCCTTTCCGACCAGATTACACCTGTATTTGAGTCAATTGACTGGTTGAATGTTTATTCCTACGCGCTCTCTCCAAACGGAAAGACTTTGGCATATTGCCGCGACAATGAAGTATGGTGGTTTGACACACAAACCGAAGAGACCATGAATATGTCAGCGGAATGCGGGAATTATTCGTGGTCACCAACAAGCAAGGATCTGGCTGTATACAACAGTCTCAATGTGGCGATCATTGGTGAGGACCACCCTCCTGTCTTCGTATATATTCCCGAACCTTTCGTGAAGTTGGTACTTTGGAAGCCGGATGGCCAGTCAATGTTTGTCTTTGGCAGCGGCAAACAGGAAGGTGCAACTGAAACAAGCCCCTATACCTTTTATGACGTCAATCTCGAAGGGAAGATTGATGAAGTCCAAATACCCAACTTTTCTCCCCTGGATTGGGTAATAGATTATGCAACTTGGGGTCCATAATATCAATTAGACCGACATACCCGCCGGGACCAACTTATAATCAACCAGCCCTGCCTATAAACGGGCAGGACTGGTGCAGACCTTTTCTTCAGTCCAGGGAAAAAAGGTCTCATTTGGTAAACAATTAATCAGATACCGGACAAATCAGCCGATAAATCCGGCACAGCCTGCCTTTGCCATAAAGAATCGCTCACTTGCACTTATCCCTGGCGCCTTGCATCAGTCCGTCAAGCTCTATTAGATCAGCTGATAGTACCTTTCATTCCACTTGAGTTCTTTCTTAAATTGAACCAGCTCGGTATCCTGGTTGATGACTATTATTTCTATATCGGCAATCTCTGCAAAATCTGTCAAATATTGGGTGGAAAGTGCCTGACTGAAAGCAGTATGATGGGCTCCGCCGGCCAGAATCCAGGCTTTGGCAGCTTCTTTTAGGCTTGGCAGAGGCTTCCACACCGCCCTTGCCACAGGCAGAACGGAAAGATCAGCCGCAGGGTCGACTCCTTCGACCTCATTAACGATCATCCTGAAACGATTGCCCATATCAATGACGGATACGGCAATTGCTGGTTTTGCTGTAACATTGAATACCAACCGCGCCGGATCCGCTTTGCCGCCAATCCCTAAAGGATGAATTTCGAGTGAGGGTATTGCACTGGCAATTGACGGGCACACCTCGAGCATATGAGCGCCCAGGACCATCTGATTTCCCTCCTCCAGATGATAAGTATAATCTTCCATGAAAGATGTGCCCCCATCCAAGCCCGCATTCATAACCTTCATTGAGCGCAGCAATGCCGCTGTTTTCCAATCTCCTTCTGCCCCAAAGCCGTAGCCATCTGCCATCAAACGCTGGACTGAGAGCCCCGGTAGTTGTTTAAGGCCGGCCAAATCTTCAAAATTTGTCGTAAAGGCTTTGAATCCGCCCTCTTCCAGAAAAGCACGCAAGCCTGCTTCAATCCTCGCGGCTTCTCTCAACTCCGAATTTCGCGCTGCCCCTGGTAATAACTCGCTTTGCACCCGGTACTGTTCGCAATACTGCTCGATCAAGCCATCCACTTCAACATCCCGGACTTGATCAACGTATTTAACCAAATCACCAAGGCCGTATCCATTGACGGAATAGCCAAATTGAATCTGTGCGGAAACTTTATTGCCCTCAGTGACTGCAACATTCCGCATGTTATCGCCAAAACGGGCAACCTTCAGATTTTGAGAGTCATCCCAAGCCAAAGCTGCCCGGGACCAGACCTCCAACTCCTTTTGAACCTGGGGGTCCATCCAGTATCCGACAATCACCTTGCGCTTCAGATGCATGCGTGAGGTAATAAACCCAAATTCGCGGTCACCATGGGCTGATTGGTTAAGATTCATAAAATCCATATCGATGGTCGCCCAAGGAACATACTGGTTGTGTTGGGTGTGCAGATGGACAAATGGTTTCTGAAGCGCTTTCAATCCAGCAATCCACATTTGGGCAGGAGAAAAAGTATGCATCCAAAAGATCATCCCAATGCAGTCCGGATCATTATTTGCTTCAAGACAAACCTGCTTGATTTGCTCTGAGGATGCCACTGACCGTTTATAGACAATCTTTACCGGAATTTTCCCCGATTGCGATAATCCCGCCACTATTTCTTTCGAATTATTTTCAACTGTAGTTACAGCTTCCTGTCCATATAAAACCTGACAACCGGTCACAAACCATAATTCCTTGTTAGATAGTTCTTTCATTTACAAAATCCTCCAAATAAGATTAATGCTGACCATAAACATTAAGATAGCGTTTATTTAGTTTTTGTAGATTTTCAGACGAGATTTCCTCCGGCTCTCCAAGCTGCAGGGCAAGCCAGACCGTCTTAGCAACATCCTCCACCATTACCGCAGCTTTTAACGCCGCTTTTCCAGAGACTCCCACCGTGAAAACTCCGTGATTCTTCAAAAGAACTGCCGGGCTCTTCCCTAAGGTGTCCACGACGACTTTGCCAATTTCTTCTCCGCCGATCAACGCAAAGCCGCCGCAGGGGATCGGACCGCCGAATTCATCGCCGATTGCCGTTAATACCGCCGGAATGGGCTTGTTCACGGCGGCAAATGCCGTTGCATAATTGGAATGCGTATGCACCACTCCATTGATATCAACCCGATTTCGGTAAATATATAAATGGCTGTAAACATCCGAGGAAGGCTCGGCATCCCCTTCTACCTGTTTCCCGTCCAAATCCAACACGACCATGCTTTCAGCAGTCAGATCAGGGAATGCCACACCGGAGGGTTTGATGGCAATTAATCCACTTTGCGGATCGCGTATGCTGACATTCCCCGAAGTCCAAGCCACCAATCCATTTTCGGGCAGCGCCTGGTTTAGCTTCACCAATTCTTCACGGATCTCTTTGAGCCGCATAGGTTATCCTTTTTTTTCTTTCAGCGCTTCAGCTTTGATGGTCTTCAAACGCTTCATGACATTATTCTCACCGCGCCCGAAATAATCGTGCAGCAGTTTGTATTCCTGAAAAAGGCGGTCATAGACTGCCTTATTGTTCATGTCAGGTCGATAATAGTCTTCCTGAAGATGTGCGGCAGCCCTGGCAGCATCAAAAATCGAATCATATCCGCCAGCAGCTTTCCCAGCCGCAACTGCCCCAAACATGGCAGAGCCCAGTGCCGGGGTTTGTTTTGAGGCGCTGACCTTAAAGGGCATTCCCATTACATCGGCATAAATCCGCATCAACAGCTTGTTCTTATCCGGCAATCCCCCGCAGGCCACTAATTCATGAATTGGGACGCCATGCTCCTGAAAATCTTCAACAATCATCCGGGTGCCATAGGCAGTCGCCTCGATGAGTGCACGGTAGATTTCTTCAGGTTTGGTCGCCAGGGTCATCCCCAAGACAACCCCGGTCAGGTCTGCATCAACCAGCACAGATCGGTTCCCGTTCCACCAATCCAATGCCACCAACCCTGATTCGCCTACTTTGAGATTGGCAGCTTTTTCCTCCAATAAAGCATGAATGTTCATGTCGCGTCTGCTGGCTTCTTCTTGATAACTTGCCGGAACACAGTTTTCAATAAACCAGGCGAAATGGTCTCCCACACAGGATTGCCCGGCCTCATAGCCAACAAAACCAGGAATGATGCCATCTTCCACATAACCGCAGATGCCCGGGACAAGCTGCTCTTCTTTCCCTAAAACCATGTGGCAGGTCGAAGTACCCATGATCATCACCATGCGCCCCGCTTCGGTGACGGTGGCAGCAGGAACAGCCACGTGAGCGTCCACATTGGCAATCGCCACCGCTGTGCCAGGTTTCAAACCGGTCCATTCCGCCGCTTGTTGAGTCAAACCGCCGGCTTTCTGACCAACCGGCTGAATCTCGCGGTTCATCTTTTCGTCCACCACATGCTCCATTTTGGGATGCAGTGCTTTGAAAAATTCATCGGAAGGAAAACCTTCCTTTTTTGACCAAATGGCTTTATATCCGGCCGTGCAGCTGTTGCGGGTTTCAACACCTGTCAACTGCCAGACCACCCAATCCGCCGCTTCAATCATGCGATCAGCGGCATCATAAACTTCAGGTGCTTCGTGAACAATCTGCAATACTTTTGAAAAAAACCACTCAGAGGATATTTTGCCTCCATATTTCTCAAGCCAGGGTTCGCCCAGATCTCGCGCAGTCTGATTGATTTGATCTGCTTCTGGTTGGGCAGCGTGGTGTTTCCATAACTTCACCCAGGCGTGCGGATTGCTGCGATATTCAGGCAGGAAGCACAAAGGAGTGCCGTCTTTTTTCACCGGCAGCATAGTGCAGGCAGTAAAGTCGATTCCAATCCCAATCACATCAGCCGGGTCAATGCCCGATTGCTGCAACACAGCGGGAATCGTATTTTGAAAAGTGCCCAGGTAGTCCTGAGGATCCTGGAGGGCCCAATCCGGTTCCAGCCGAAGATTGGATTCAGGTAGGCGTTCGTCTATCACGCCATTGGAATAGGGATACACAGCGGTGGCAATCTCGCGTCCATCCGCGGCATTCACTAAAACCGCCCGTCCGGACTCGGTGCCAAAATCAACACCAATCACATATTTTTTCATAATAATTCCTTCGAACATGAACTTACCTTTCTCGATTGATTTATTAGGGGTGAGAGCAGACAATCAGTACAAATTCTTTTCATTTCTGTTTCTATTGATGGTTGAACCGCCATTCCAATTAACTCCTGGTTTATGCTTATAATAAAATCCACGGGTGCTTGAAGAATTTATCCAATTCAGTTTCTCTGGCAGAATTCCGTAATTCAACTCTTTATTCCAGTCACAAAGGTGCAAAACATCCTCAAACTCAGGGTATATGAATGCACAACCCTACCTTCCATCAACAACAAAAAACTACTATGAACTTTTTCATTCGAGTCAAAAAGATTCGTTTTGGTCGGTTCATCCAATATCAGCAGCCTGGAATTTGTATAGGAATGGATCAGTCGCTTTTACAAAGCACTGCATTTTCAGATTTTGTGTTTCCAAATCTACTTGAGATTGAGAAAGCAAAACAATACGTACCATTCCAAAAAAGTCTCCGCAATAAGCTCATAATGTGTCTCCCAATAGAATTTATTGGGAGACACTCCTAATACTCAATTCCGCTACAAAATCTTCATTTTCTTTGCTCTGTTTCGATCAAAGCGATTAATAATTTGGATCTGAATATTTTTTTTTCGGCAGCCATTTTCCATACTTTGGAAGAACAATGTTCTGCGTCATATCGTCAATCTTCTTGATTCGAGCAAGGACATCTTCAATATCGATCGTTTCGATCATTTTATCGATGAACCCTACCCCTTCAGTTGCAACCCGATCTCTTTCTTCTTCTGACTGTAAAGGGATAAAGCCAGCATGTTCGTCAGGATCTGTAAAATAGAAACCCACTGAGGCACCCATATGGGAAAGTGTTCTGAGCCTGTTAACAAAATCCGTATCCATGGGCAAGGGCCGTGATGGAACACCAGGACGAATGGGTAATTCATCCAATTTGTTAAGAATCTTGTAAGCTCCATAGAAGATATTTTGAGCCTTTGGTTCCTGGAAAAAATCGATCTTCGCCAGTTTTGCTACGTCAATCAAATCAATATACATGATCGGTATCTTAGTATCCTCGAATATTTGAGTGATTACAGGACCAATGGTTAACACAGCCGGGGCATGAAGCGATAGATATATCTGGCGACGAAACCCTTGATTAATCAGTGAAAGGGCTATCTTTTCAAGATAAGCTGCACCATCCATGACACTTAAATTGATCGATGCGCGACTGGTAAGAGTAGCATTTCCTGTGTAGAAAAACGACAGATTGCTTAGAACCAAGCCATCCGTAGCTTCCGCCAATTTCAGCGCAAATGCTTCAGGTACTGTTTGTTCAACATCTACAGGAAAATCACCGTGGTTTTCCACATTTCCAACTGGGATAAAGACCAGATCATTCCTCTCAAGATATTCCTCAATTTCTCCATTGGTCATCTTGAGATAAAATCTCGTTCGCATATCATTATTGGACATATTCGTTTCTTCCTTTTTTATTTAGTAAATATCAATTTCCTTTATTGCAACGTAAGCCATGTTTCTGTTTTCAATGCAGGTAGAAATCTTCCATTGAAAAATTGCGTCATTCACATTTTTGTTCCAATATCTTTTAATCTCCTTTCTGTGGCAACGTCAGCATCGGCAAACAATTAGCAAATTCTCAACAAAAAGTGCTAGGTCGAATTCCAAGGAAATGCCATTAATTGGTACTTTTGCCTCGAATCGTATCGAGGAAAATTGCAGTCAAAAGAATTACGCCCCGTAATAGCATCTGGTAGAATGGATTTACACTCAGAAGGCTCATTCCATTTGCGATGATCGCCATAAGAAGAACACCCAGCAAGGTATTCACCACGGAACCCTTCCCGCCAGACATGGATAACCCCCCCAAAATTACACTCGCAATAATATCCAATTCGCTACCAGTACCAGCATTATTCAAAGCTACGCTACTTTGTGCAATGTAAAGGATAGAAGCGAGACCAGAACAAGCCCCACAAATCACATATGAAATTATGCGTTCCTTTTGGATGTTGACGCCCGATAGATAAGCTGCCGGAGCGCTCGATCCAACAGCATATACATTACGGCCGTATTGAGTGTATTTCAGAGTATAGGCTATGATGATGTAAACAGCAATCATGATCAACAATAAAGCAGGGAGACCAAGAATCGAGTCAAATCCGATAAATTTGATTATTGGATCTTTAATGGTTATGTAATCCCCATCCGTTGAAATATAAGCCAATGCTCTAAATACAAGTTGGGTCCCCAATGTTGCAATAAATGGCATTATACGAAGCTTGGTTATCAGAAAGGCATTGAATAACCCACCTAGTACCCCAACTAAAATCGCAATCAGAATAAGAGTAAAACCACTGGCACCATTTTGATAACCAATGGCAACACACATTCCACTAAGAGCCATCAGCGCCATCTGTGAAAGATCAATGCCCCCCATTAACAAGACGACCGTTAAACCGGCAGCCATGATTCCATTCGCTGCGATGTACACACTAATATTTTTAAAATTGGCCAATGTAAAAAAGTGCGGTGTTAGGATCGACCAAACAATGCTAATCCCCACCAAAGCCAACACTATACTTCCAACTGACGAAAAATTATTCTTGAGCCGGCTCCCTATGGACAAAAGACCAGGATTTCTTTTTGAATTATTCATAACTATTCTTACTCTCCTATCGCACTTTTTATGATTTTTTCTTGCGTCATTTGGCTCTTCTCGAATTCATTGGTGATCATGCCATTATGAAAGACATACACCCGGTCAGAAAGCGCGAGTAATTCTGGAAGGTCTGTGGCAACCAACACGACTGCACAACCTTTGTGGCAAAGTGCTTCTATCTGCTTATAAATCTCGACCTTCGCTCCGACGTCCAACCCTTTGGTGGGTTCATTCATAAGAAATACAATAGGATTGTTATCCAACCATTTTGCGATGATTACTTTTTGCTGATTTCCGCCCGAAAGTGTCTCTACCGGGGTTGAAAGGGAGGGTGCTTTAATGTTTAGGTCCTGCATCCACCTTGAAGCAATTTGCTTCTCTTTCGCAGGGCTTAGGACTGGACCGGATCGGTATTTCCCCAGAGTGACTACAGAAATATTTGTCATTACTGACAAGCCAGACAGAATGCCTTCCGTCTTCCGTTCATCAGGAATGTAGGCGATTCCAATTTTAACTGCATCCCCTGGGTTCTTAATTTCTTTCTTCGATCCTGCAACGTAAATGTCACCTTTGTCTTTTTTACGAATACCAAAAATACACTTCAAAGACTCAGAACAACCAGAACCCATGAGTCCGTAAAGGCCAACGATTTCACCACTCCGAGCAGAAAACGTTACATCTTTTAAATAACTATCGGACAAATTCTTAATCTCAAAAGAAATTTCACCGATTTTTCTTTCCCCGATAGGATACATGTCTTTTAATTCCCGACCGATCATATCTCGCACAATGCCATCTCGGGAGGTATCACTAAGGTTGGAGACTTTTATACTATGGCCATCACGCAATACTTGCACACGATCAGCCAATTCAAATATCTCATCCAACTTATGTGAGATATAGATAATTCCCTTCCCCTCACTCCTCAATTTATTTATCAATGAAAATAATTTTTGAGTCTCTTTCTCATTCAATGCAGAGGTTGGCTCATCCAGGATCAGTAGTTCCATCTTCCGGGCATAAGCACGAGCAATTTCCAGGAGCTGCTTTTCACCGGCTGACAATTGAATGGCTGGTGTAAAAGGATCCAAATGATCCAAACCAACTTCTTTTTGAATTTTGGCGCTTTGCAGTTTTAGAGCTTGATAATCTATTCTTCCTGCCTTTTTCGGTTGGCTTCCGACATAGATATTTTCAGCTATGGACATCAAAGGCAGATAACTTGGTTCCTGATAGATCACTGCGATGCCAAGTTCAATAGATTTCCTGGGGCTTAATTTATCTACTTGATTGCCATTAACAAATATGCTCCCACTATCCTGCTGATAAGCCCCGGCTATGATCTTTATGAGAGTAGATTTCCCAGCGCCATTTTCCCCAACGATCGCCAGTACTTCTCCTGATTCAATTTCTAAGTCAAGGTTATCAAGCGCTATTACACCTGGAAATCGCTTGCTAATTCCTTTTACTTGGAGCAGTTTCTTCACAACGACTTTACCTCCACAATCTAGATTTGCCTGCCCTTTTGTCAGGCAATATTTTCCATGGTTGACGTATGTCTTAATTCCTGAAATCATTTAAGTCATACGCCAACCAAGAGTCTTAATATTTCATTTGGTTTCTAATTCAGGAAAAACCTCGTACAAGTTGTAAATGCCTACCACCATGGGATCCACTACGGTTTCATGAGCAACGTCTTCTTTCGCCAGAATTTTTGAAGCAATATCCAAAATATCATCGCCGAAGGTCTTTGCTGGTAAATAATTGGAACCTCTCCACGGCACTGTATAATCATCAGCTTCAATAGCAGCCTTGAAATAATCCAAGGCAATATCAACACAGTCGCTTCCGGTTCCGATAACATCCGTTTTTCTCCCTGCAGCTTCAACCGCGGAAAAAGCAGCATTTGCTACATCATCGGTCTGAGCAAACATGGCAATTTTTTTATCGGGATTTGCCGTGAGCACATCCATGGTTTGCTGATAAATTCCGACAGTATCACCACTTTTTATGTCAATTTGAACAATTGGTTTATCGGTGACATCAACGAATTGTGCCATACCGTCAGGCGCTTTAGTAAGACGTTCGGTAATTTCTGGAGCACTTTGGAATGTGCCAAGCATGACAATCAAATCAAAATCCCCATTCCAATCATCCTTAATCAACTGTCCAACAAATTCACCAACGGTTTCACCAATTGCTGCGTTACTTACACCAAATGTGTAAGAAGGTTCATCTAATTGGACAAACAAACCAATATAGGGGATGCCATCAATCGCTGCTTGTTCGGCAAAAGGAGCCATTACATCCTTGATTGCATTTCCATCGATAATGACATCCACGCCAACTAATTTGAATTGATCATAAGCCGAACGCATCTTCACGGGATCATAATCAGTAAAAATAGCAGTCAGTTCATAACCGCGCTTTTCACATTCCTCATCTAAGCTATCGTAGATATCTTTAAAAAAAGCACTCGTCGTACTGATACCGTAGTAACCAATTTTGATTGGCTCTTCGCTTGGGGCGGCAACAGTTTCTTCATTTTGAGTGGGTGCCTCGGTTGTACTTGGTGTCGACGTCGCGCTTGCGCCACAGCCAACCAATAATCCACAAATCACAAGTGAGGTTACTACCAACAATATTTTTTTCATCTTAGAACTTCCTTTCTTTGATCCATATTTCTGGAATTAGGATATTCACTTAAATCAATCAACATTACTCTTCTTCAATTATTTATCCAATTGTTCTGCGGTATAATACCGACGTGCGAACAGGATTTCCATAGAAATTGTTTTCGCACTCATGTCGAAGTGCTTGTGTGGAGCCGCAATTCTGCAACAAGCACTTTTAATTCAATATTTTCTCCTCTTATAAGCTTCCTCCTTCCCTACTTAAGTGAGCTTTTTCGAACAATAATGTCAGGGGTTAGCATAATTGTCCTGTGTTCCGGCGTTTCATTATTTTGGATGGACTCTATGATCCGAATAATTTCTTCAACTGCTGAAATCCCAATCTGCTGCTGGTCATGATGAATCGTTGTCAGTGCCGGCCAAAAATATTCCGATTCAGGCATATCATCAAAGCCAACAACTCCAAAATCCTGAGGAACTCTGAAGCCTCTTTGGTGAATGACTGCCAGCGCACCAAGCGCCATCTGATCGTTGGCGGCGAAAAGCGCATCCATTTCGGGATATTGGTCAAATAATATATTGGCAGCCTCATATCCGCTGGCTGAGGACCAGTTTCCCCGCGCCCAATGATTATCCAAAACTTCCTTCCCAGCCGATTCCATGGTGGTCTTCCAAGCCTGGAAACGCTGGCGTGTTTCCCACCAATTCATCGGACCGGCGATGTGACCAATGTGGCGATATCCCTTTTCCAATAAGTGAGTAGTAGCCAACCGCCCGCCCACCTGGTTATCCATGGCTATGATTGACTTGCCTTCGCGTTGTTCCATGGTCAGAAAAACAATTGGCACATTTAATTCATAAGAAAAATTATCGACCCAGGCATGGTTATCCCCAATTTCAGGAGCAGCCCAGATAATACCGTCAACCTGACGGGAAAGAAGCCCTTTGAAAATGGGGATGATGTCATCACTGTTAAAATTGGGCAGTTCTTTTAATATCAGGGAGTAGCCGGCTTTTTCTGCGGCAAAAGTGATGCCATTGAGGGTTCTGGACGGCCCCATAAACTTCAATCCAGCGGTTACCACCCCGATAGTATAGCTGCGCTTCTGAATCAAACTGCGTGCTAAAGCACTGGGGTAATAACCAATTTCAGTAATAACTTTTTTAACGCGTTCACGCGTCTCAGGCGCCACATCAGGACGATCATTGATCACGCGTGAAACAACCTGGGTGGAGACCCCGGCTATAGAAGCAACCTGTTTAATAGTAGGACGGTTGCCAGTTTGATTCATAAATCTTTCCGTTTCTGTCATCACTATTGTTATCGTTCCCGTTATCGTTCACGTTATCGATAACATTATAGTAAGCTTCAGATTTCTTGTCAATACCTTTTATTAATATTTGTTAACCCAAATTTCAAATGCCACCACATTTGGCAAGAACAATCTCACAACAATTCACGAGAAAAATGACTTCTTTAGGATTCTCGCTTACCTTTACCACATTTTTCATTCATTCTTGCACCTAATTTCAAGGCATGTTAAACTTCATTCATTATTTCTACTCTTTTATCCTCAACCTGGGATGTTGAACCATGCTACAAAATTGGGAAACCGTCCTAACTGAATTCACCTATAAATGCTCTGCCCTGGCAGCGCTGCTGTTTGATGGGGAGCAGATCCATTCTTACCCCGGTCCATTCAGCGTTGCGCAAGTCCTCAACCTGGCGAAATTTGCCAAGACTCAACCTGCTATGGATCCTGCCCATATCGAGCATTTCAACGCCCTGCGACTGGGAGACCGATCCCTGCTCGTGTTTACTTGCCTCCTCAAACCAGGTAGAAAAGCCCTGCTGGCATTCCCCATGGAGATCAGGCTCGCGGACGCCCAGGAACAAACACGCAGATTTATCGAAATAATAAACTCTGTGGACATCCCGACCCCGGAGCTTCATCTGACCGACCTGAAAGCCCGCAGTGCTTGCGAAGAGCACATGGAACTCACCTGGCAGGATGACTTTCTCTCCCAATCAGGGGTTCCGGAAACCACAGACCAGCCGGAGCCCCCAGCCATACCAATGCCAGATGAACACACCACCCGCCCAGTACAGGTGACGGCTGAAACTCCGCAAAAGATTTCTGTAACTCCTGCTCAACCGAACCCTCTGGCAGCACAAAAACCCTACTGGTTCCAGGTGTTTTAACCAGGTTGCCAGCCATGCCGAACCAGAAAACAAATCACGCCGCACTTTGCGAAACCCCTAACATCACTCTCGCGCATTCTCAGAATCGAGGTCCTCATGCCTAAAATCCTTTACCTGCTGGACGGTCACGCCATCGCCTACCGCGCTTATTTCGCCCTCACCTCTGGCGGTACCACTCGCTGGGCTACCAGTTCCGGCGAACCTACCGCGGGTGTGTATGGCTTCGCCAGCACCCTGCTGCGCCTGTTGGAACAAGAGGAACCCGATTATATGGCGGTATCCTTCGACACCGGCCGCACCTTCCGGCATGACATGTACCCGGATTACAAGGGCACCCGCGCCAAGATGCCGGAAGACCTGCGCGGACAGATCGAACGCATCCGGGAAATGGTGGATGCCTTCAACATTCCCCGCGTCGAAATGGATAACTTCGAGGCGGACGATGTGATTGGCAGCCTGGCAATCTGGGCCACCCACAAGGCGGGGCTGGGCGTCAAGATCATCACCGGCGACCGAGACCTCCTACAGTTGGTAACTAACCGCATCGTGGTTTCCCTGCCCAACACCAAGACCAATACTAACGAGGATTACTTCCCAGAGGACGTCCAGCGTAAATTGGGCGTGCTGCCCGAACAGGTGGTGGATTATAAAGCGCTGGTCGGCGACCCCTCCGATAACATCCCCGGTGTGAAAGGCATCGGCGAAAAGACTGCGGTCAGCCTGCTGGAGAAATATGGCACTTTGGATGCCATTTACGCCAGCTTGCCGGAGATCACCAGCCGCGCCGGCACTGCCCTGAGCGGTGGCAAAGAGAGCGCCTATCTCAGCCAGGACCTGGCACGCATCCGCACCAACCTGAATGTGAAGCTCGATCTGGACCAAGCAGAAACAAACCGTTTCAACCCGGCGGCTGTGGAAAACCTGTTCCGCCAACTGGAGTTCCGCACGCTCACCCAGCGGTTGCACGGTCTGGTCAAAAAGCTCAACCCAAGCCTGACCCAGAACACCCAGAAGAGCCTGTTCCAGGAAGAGCAAGCCCCCCAAGAGGAGATAAAATCCGCTGGGGATTGGGAAACCTTCCTGGTGGACACCCCCGAAAGCCTCAAAGCTTGTGTGGAAGACCTTTCCAAATGCCCGCGGGTGGCCTTCGACACCGAATCCACCAGCACTGACCCGATGCGGGCAAAGCTGGTGGGAATTTCCCTGGCTGGGGAGCCAACCCGAGGGTACTATATCCCGGTGGGTCATAAAAAGGGCAATCGGTTGCCTCTGGCTGACGTCCGAACTGCACTCACCCCGCTCTTGACCAATCCCAACATTGGTAAAGTCGGGCACAATACCAAATATGACCTGGTGTGCCTGCAGCAGGCGGGTTTGGAAGTTACCCCGATCACTTTTGACACTATGATCGCTGAGTGGCTGATCAACCCAGATTCCCGCAACCTGGGTCTCAAAACCCTGTCGTGGGTGCGCCTGGGGGTAGAAATGACCCATATCGAAACCCTGATCGGCAGCGGAAAGAATCAGATCACCATGGCGGAAGTCCCAATTGACAAGGCGGCTCCTTACGCGGTGGCTGACGCGGTGATGAGCCTGCGCCTGGTGGAACCGCTGGAAACTGAATTGGATGCCCACCACGCCGCTGAACTCAATCGCGACCTGGAAATCAAGCTCATCCCGATTTTGGCAGGCATGGAAGAAAAAGGTGTGCTGCTGGATGGAAAGTTGTTTGCCGGTTTTTCAAAGGAGCTGCAGGCAGATCTGAACCGGATTGAGGATAAAATTTATGCCCAGGTGGGAGAGCCCTTCAATCTCAATTCCACCCAGCAGCTCTCGGACGTCTTATTCAAGCGCCTCGGTCTGGAGCCACCAGACCGCTCGCGCAAGACCAGCAGCGGGAAGCTCTCCACCGCAGCGGGTGTGCTGGAAGAGATGCGCGGACAGCACCCCATCATTGACCAGATCCTGGAATACCGCGAATTGAGCAAACTCAAGTCCACCTACGTGGACGCGCTGCCCCTGCAGATCAACCCCAAAACTGGACGGGTGCACACCTCGTTCAATCAAACCGGCACCGTCACCGGTCGTATCGCCTCCCAGGACCCGAACCTGCAGAATATTCCCACCCGCACCGAACAAGGCCGGCGCGTGCGCCAGGGTTTTGTTTCCGCGCCTGGCAGCCAGCTCCTGGCGATTGATTACTCCCAGATTGAACTGCGCATTGTCGCACACGTCGCGCAGGACCAGGCAATGTTGGAGGCTTTCCGGCAAGGGCAGGACATTCACGCCACCACCGCGGCTGCCATTTACGGAATCCCATTGGAAAAAGTGGAAAAACAGCAACGCCGGCACGCCAAAGCCATCAATTTTGGCTTGATTTACGGGATGAGCCCCTATGGACTCACCCGTGCTACTGACCTGACTTTGGCTGAAGCCGAGAACTTTGTCAAAGCATATTTCGAACACTTCCCCGCGGTTAAAGCCTGGTTGGATCAAACTCGCGTGCTGGCTGCCAGGCAAGGCTATGTAGAAACCCTGCTCGGGCGTCGGCGTTACTTCCCCAACTTGCAAAAGGGCACCAACTACACCATGCGTCAGAGGGAAGAGCGGGAAGCCATCAATGCCCCCATCCAAGGAACGGCAGCGGACATCATCAAACTGGCCATGATCAGGCTGCCATATGCCTTTACAGCCGCCAACCTGCACGGCAGCATGTTATTGCAGGTGCACGATGAACTGATCTTTGAGGTGCCGGAAGCTGAGATGGGAGAAACCGTCAGGGTTGCCAAATTCATCATGGAAAACGCCATGAAGCTGGACGTCCCCCTGCTTACAGACGCCCGCACAGGGCGCAACTGGGGTGAATTGGAATCTGTGGATGACGCGTTTGTAAAAATGTTTGACTAACCGTTTTTTTTATTCTAGAATAATGAGCAGAATGACCTGTATATATTTACTTATTTCTCACTAACACTTTTGCTTCTTGCGTGGAAGTCGGGTATCTTTGCTCTTGCTTTTGCTGCGTTCAATATCTGGACGCTTGTTTTTAATATTCAACTCAATTAGATACTGACCAACCAAAGATGTTTGAGAGGCCTTTATCAAGACAGGTTTGGCGGTTTCCTGTATTTGTATTAGTGTAAAGGTGGTTGAGTTAAGCATTTTTTGTTTCCTCTGTAATCCAATTTGATTGTTGTATCTGGAGATTTTGTTGCATACTACCATCATCCAATATAGTATATAACATTACCGAGTTTATTTCCACCCAACTCTCTATACATAAACTCTCAATAGACGCAATTTTTGATTTCTCTTCTATACTATAGAGTTTGTTTTTTTCAAGATTCGCTTGTTGCGTTATTTTTTCAAATATCTCTTTCTTTGGATTAAAGGGATATCCAAACTTCATCTCTCTCTCAAAATCTTTATATATATTCCAAATAAGAATTTCAATCTCGTTATTGTTTGCAGCGATATTCAATCCTATATCTTTAGCTTCTGAACGGCTTAATGGATAACCATGATGGTAAAACTTAGTATTTAGGGTTTCCGAAATTCCTCTAGCTTTGTTTTCATCACTCATATGAGTAGATAAAAGCTTTGCTCCCATTGTTAGTCCCAATTGAGAACTCCTTTTCGAAAAACCAATAGCAGTAGGCGGTATTTCTTGGGATAGCCTACTTAGAGATCGCTCTAAAAGCTCTTGGTCTGTAATCCCCACATCTTTTATGAATTCAAAATATTTAATAATGTCTTCATAACTCATAGATTTTGAAGATCCGTCAGAATTCGATATAGTAATTTGCGGATCTAAAGGACCTAAGTTTGAATATGGATGCATAATTATCTCATCCGCACCGAGAGCCAACAGTGTCGCTGCACTAAATGCCGTATATGGAACTATGACTGTGATATTTTTGAACTTTTCTCGAAGCAATGAAATTATTCGCCAGGAAACAACTGGATCCCCGCCATTACTTATTATCAATACATCGATAGCCTTACCTTTATTGTACAGATCAGATTCATTTACTATTGAATCAACATGGTCAAGAAAAGATGGTAATGCATCTTGGGACATTGACCCATTTAAATTAGGTCTGATTGAGGTCACATAGCTGATTAACGGTCTTTGCCTTACACTTGATAAAGATTTATACAAGTTTATTCTGTCAGAAAACATTCTGCTACCTCATTGTCATTCATATAAAAGAAAGTTTGGATATACCTCCAAAGCGCATTTTCAGTAAAGTATTATTCATTTTCTAAGAAAGATTCTACCAAACATTCATCGTTGGCTATCCAAACTTTATTGCTTTGGACCACTTTTATCGGTTGTCATTCATCATATGAACGTCGATTAAATAAACACCTCTGTTTCAAAACTTTAGGCTGTCTAAAGCCCCTAAGCGTACAACTGTTCGCGTAACTGCAGGACCTGCCGGCGCATCCGGTCATCCGATTCGATCATATCCGCCACCTTGTCGCAGGCATACATGACGGTGGTGTGATCGCGGCCGCCCAGTTCCTCACCGATCCTTGGCAGTGAAATGCCAGACTGTTCACGCATCAGGTACATGGCAACCTGCCTGGGCAGGGCGACGTCCTTGGAACGATCTCTGCCCAGGATGCGCTCGGTCGAAATGCCAAAGAACTTTGAAACAACTGTGAGCACCTCATCGGGGGAGACGCTGGAATGCTGCGGTAAAAAGTCTGCCAGGGCGTTGGAAGCCAACTGCAGGGTCAGTTTTGAGCCGCTCAGGTCGGCGAAAGCCAGAACGCGGTTCCATGCCCCTTCCAACTCACGAATATTTGCCTGGATCTCATGGGCGATCATTTCCATCACTTCAGTGGGGACTTCCCGGTTAGCCTTTTCCGCTTTATCCCGCAGGATCGCCAGTCTGGTTTCATAGTCTGGCGGTTGGATGTCAACGGTCAGCCCCCACTCAAAACGGGAGCGCAGGCGTTCTTCCAGGGTGCTCATGGCTTTGGGTGCCCGATCAGAAGTCATCACGATCTGCTTATCCTGTCCGTGCAGGGTGTTGAATGTGTGGAAGAACTCTTCCTGAGTGGATTCCTTGCCGGCAATGAACTGAATATCATCGATCAGCAGCACGTCCACCTGGCGGTATTTTTCCCGGAAGGCGGCGGTGGTTTTGGTGCGGATGGCATTGACCAGGTCATTGGTGAACTCTTCAGAGGAGACATACAAGACCTGCAAACCGTGTTGTAGCACCGAGTTGCCGATGGCATGTAGCATGTGGGTTTTCCCCAGCCCCACCCCGCCATATAAGAACAGTGGGTTGTAAGCCCGGGCAGGATTTTCTGCCACAGCCAGGCTGGCAGCGTGTGCCAGGCGGTTGTTGGGACCAACAACGAAATTATCAAAGCGGTATTTGCTGGCAAGGTGGGTCTCAAAAGTGTCGTTTTTAGGCAATTCCACCCGCCTGGGGATCACCACGCGCTCTTCCGGCTGTTCCGCCACCGGCGCTGACCAGACCTTAAAGACCACTTCCACTGGTCTTGCCATCATGCCGGTCAGTTTGTTGACCACAATGGTCTTCAGGCGGCTGTCCAGCCAATCACAGGCATAGGCATTTCCGGTACCAAGAAAAAAGGTGCCCGTCGGCTCTTCAAATTCGACCAACTGGGTATTTTTCACCCAGGTATCATAAGAAGCCTTGGATAATTCCATTTGTAGTTGGCCAAGAGTAGCCTGCCATGCCTGTTGCGCATTCATTGGTTATTCTCCTAAGAGTCCCGGTCACCCTGCGGGGCTTATCCCGGATTAAGACTTACGACAAACTAAGCGATTCGAACTACATCCCGCGTATTCGATTCACTGGATTTAAAGGTCGATTGTCGTCTTGCAAATCGGTAGAGCGATTCTAACACCCTTAGAGGAACACTTCAAGAATTGGGGGAGAATTTTGCTTAAAACTTCTCGATTCTTTAAGATTCCGATTTCTTAAAAATTAGTAGTTGTCTGAAAGATATTAACATTGCGAAAAGTGAGTCGACTGAACCCTACTTAGCAGTAATAAATCCCTTTATTTACCCCCATATATAGGGATAAAAATATAATTTCTGCTTGTAAGTACAACAGATAGGCATGTTTTTCAATGCAGGTACGTCTTTACTGGCGTAAGATTTTTGTAATAGTGATTCCCGATTAGGAATCAAGATTAAAGAATGCAAAGAACTACGCGATTAACAGCCTTTATTCCTCGAGCATTAACCTGGCGGCCCTGCGCCCAATCTCCACGGCAAAATTGGTTCCCCGATCCCATGGGTAGACCTGGCTCATGCTGGCAAAATACACGCCTGGCACGGGAGTCTTAACTTCCGGGATGTTTTTGGAGTGTTCCGGCAGCGGGATCGGTTGGGCATAGGCAGTCTTGGAAACCCACACCTTCTTCACCCAATCCGGTTTGAACTCCGGGTTGATCTTGGTCAGGTGCGGCAGAAACTCCGCCAGCAGAACCTCATCGCTCTTCCTAAAATTGGGATGATCCACCTCGAGGTAATCCCCGATATAAAGGATATGATCCCCACCAAAATATTCCGGCTTGAGGAAGTTGGTGTGCTCCACCAGCGACAGGAAAGGATACCCCACCTGCTTGGGGATGTTGTACCAATAATACCCTTCCGGGGAGAGCGCGTGCTTTAATGAAAGGGTCATCACCACGGCGCCCATATTTTTCAGGTTGAGCAAACCGCTCAGATAGCCGCTGGGCAAGTCTGGCGTCAGCTTTGCCATCACGCCTGGTGAAAGCGTCACCAAAACCTGGTCAAAAGTCTGGGGTGCCTGGTCTTTGACTCGTACCTGGACGCTGTTATCTTCCTGGTGGTAGATGCCTTCCACAGCCTCATTGTAATGGATGGCAACCCCCTGATCCTGCAAAACACCCGCAAACTTATCCGCGAATGCCTGGAAGCCACCTTTGAACGTTCCCAACCTGGTGCTGCGCGAATGCAGACGGGACCACATCCAGGCCATGTTGACCTGTCTGGCATAACGTTCGCCAAACTTGCCAATCATCATGGGTTCCCACATACTTTCATAGACCTTGTCGCCGGCCTTCTTGCGCATCCAGGCATCCGTAGTCCATTTTTCCAGCGGTTTCCAATTGCTGGTAAGGCGCAGGTACAGCCCCACCAGTCCAAAGCGGATCTTGTTAATACCCCATCCCAGACCTGGATACTTGATGGCAGCCGGGATCGAGTCAAAGGGATAATACTTGCCCCGGTAGTACATCACGCTGATTGGCTTCGGGAAAATCACCTGGTCTGACCAGCCCAGTTCTTCGATCAAACCCAGCATGTATTTGTCGGAGGTGAACCAGTGGTGGTAGTAACGTTCCACCGACCAATCCCAATGGGGCTCTTTGAAGCCAGCAGCCAGACCACCAGAGTGATCAGAAGCTTCGAACAGGGTCACCTTGTGCCCCGCCCTGGTCAAGTCATAAGCGGCGCTCATTCCCCCGATGCCAGTGCCGATGATGGCAATATTCTTTTCAGTTTTGGTCATGGATTCATCTCGTTTCCAGGCGGCTCAGGGCTTTCCCCGCTTGGTTCAGATGCGGGTGCGCCGTCATCAGTCTCATATTGGGTCTTGAGCTGCTGCAGGTCGGTGGAGAGCGAAAAACCTTCCTTGAAGAAGTAAATGGCACCCAGAACGGTGATGGGCACCCATAACGCCACCCGCAGAAGCAGGGTATACCCCAGCGCGAGTTCAGAGCCAATCCCAAACACTTCAAGCATGGCTTTGCAGGCGGCATCAAAGGTACCCAGGCCCCCCGGGGCAGCCGGGATCAGAAGGACCAAGTTGACCACACCATTCAAGAGCATCAGGGTCATGAAGCTGAGGTCGATCCCCATGGCTTTCATCACACCCCAATACAGGCCGGTCTCGCAGGTCCACACCGCGATGGAAAGTGCCAGCACTTTGAGGGTTTCCGTGGCGGAACGCAGGCTGGACAGCCCCTTGATGAACTTTTCAAGGATATTGGTCAGCCCTGGGCGCAGTTTTTCGATCACAAGGTGGCTGATGATCCAGTCAGTAAATTTCTTGGTAGGTACTGGAAAAAGCACCAACGCAAAAAACAGCAGAAGCAGAAGCAGGAAAATGAGGCTGCCCCAGATGGCTACCCCACGAATGGCGTTAATATAGTTTTGCGCAGATGGCAGCGCAGTTAACTGGTACAGGTTCAGGATCACCAAACCGAAGATAACCAGGGCGTCAAACAGCCGTTCCACCACAATGGTTGCCAGGCTGGCAGAAATTTCCACCTGCTCCTTCTGCTTAAGCAAAACGGAGCGTAACAGTTCCCCAGCCCGGGCAGGGTAGACGTTATTGCCCATGTAGCCAATCGCCACCACCGGGAACAGTCGCTTGACCGGAATGAACTTGAGCGGCTTCAGCAGCACCTGCCAGCGAAAAGCTCGCACCACCACCCCGGCGAAATAGAAGACCAGCCCCAGCAGCACCCAGCCCCATTGCGCCTGGCGCAAATAAATCCAGACCTGGGAAAAATCCACTTTGCGAAAAGCCAGGTACAGGAAGACGACACTGATGATTACCCCAAGCCAGACATGCCATTTTTTTAGTTTCATAACCCTGATTTTACCATCACAGCGGTATGAGGGATTATAGTGCTTCTTCCTTATTATTAAACTGTGGGAGAAGCCCAAAACCCATGCCGAAACCTCAGATCTGACCCAGAATGGGATTCACCAAATGGATCCATTCTGCTGATATACTCATAACCATGGCACTTCTCACCGCAACCAACTTGGGTAAAGCCTTCGGTCCCAACGATATCTTTGAAGGGATCACGCTGAGCATTCCCCGCAACGCCCGTATTGCCATCGTTGGTCCGAATGGGGTCGGGAAGACCACCCTGCTGAAGATTCTGGCAGGTGTGGATGAGCCCAGCCAGGGCTCGGTGCACCGTGCAAGGGGCTTGCGCATCGGCTACCTGCCCCAGGAAACCACCACCATCCGGGAAGGTTCGCTCTGGTCTTATTGCCTAATGGCATTCGAAAACCTGCTCAGCCAGGCGGACGAACTGCAGGCACTTGAACAAGCTATGCAGGATCCAAATTGCGACCCGCTGGTGTTGGAGCGCTATGGCACCGTGCAGTCCAGCTTTGAGCGCCTGGGTGGCTACGTCTATCCCAACCGCATCCGCCAGACCCTGACCGGCCTGGGGTTTGAGAAGACGGATTACGAGAGACCGCTGGTGCAGCTTTCAGGCGGTCAGCGCACCCGAGCTGTCCTGGCGAGGCTTCTATTGGACGATCCCGACCTGCTGCTGTTGGACGAACCCAGCAACCACCTCGACATTTCCGCGGTGGAATGGCTGGAAGCCTATCTCAAGGACTGGTCAGGCGCTGTGGTCATTGTCTCACATGACCGCTACTTCCTGGATCAGGTCACCCACCAGGTTTGGGAAATGACCCCTTCCCTGGAAGTGTACCGGGGCAATTACACCGCCTACCTGCTGCAGCGTGAAGCCCGCTATGCCCGCCGTCTGGCTGAATATGAAGCGCAAACCGAATACATCGAGAAACAAGAGAATTACATCCGCTTGAATTTGGGTACGCAAAATAACAACCAGGCGCGCGGCCGCCAGCGCCGGCTGGAGCGCTTACTGGAAGATTCACGTCTGACCGCCCCCAAAGCCAACGTGCGTCCGATGCATTTGCGCCTGGCGGTGGCTGCTCGCTCTGGCAACCTGGTCTTGCGGACCTATGACCTGCAGGTGGGCTACCATGACGAAGGACACCCGCTATTCCGCGCCCCGGACCTGGTGTTGGAACGGGGGGAGTGTATCGCCATCATTGGTTCCAACGGTGCCGGGAAGACCACCTTCCTGAAAACCATCCTGGGCGAGATCCCAGCCTATTCCGGTTCAACTGAATTAGGCGCCAGCCTGAAGGTGGGCTATTTTGCCCAGGCACATGAGGGGCTGAACCCAGAAAACGCATTGATCGAGGAGATCAATACCGTTGCGCCCAATATGCTGCCAGCGGAAGCGCGCAGCTATTTAGCCCGGTACGGCTTCAGCGGGGATGAAGTCTTTGCGCCTGTCGATACACTCTCCGGCGGGGAAAGAGGCCGCCTGGCTCTGGCAAAACTTGCCCTCTCGGATGCCAACTTGCTGCTGCTGGACGAACCCACCAACCACCTGGACCTGCCCACCCAGGAGGTTCTGCAGCACGTACTGTCGGAGTACCCCGGCACGATTTTGTTGGTATCGCACGACCGCTATCTGATCGACGCCCTGGCGACCCAGATATGGGAGATGGATCCGGTGGCGGAAGTGTTGAAAGTTTTCCCAGGTACCTATTCCGAATACAAGTCAGCCCAAGCCGCGGCCGTCCAAGCTGAGCCATTTTTAACCGAGCCGCTGGCAAACCTGCCGGACGCCAGGGAATTACCCCCTGCCAACGCCCCCAAGGGGCTGAGCCGCAATCAGCGCCAACAGATTCAAAAGAAACTCAATGCGCTCGAAGCGAAGATTCATCTGCTCGAAAGCGAAAAAACGCTGCACGAAACCAGATTGGCCAATCCGCCCGCCGACCCGAGGAAAACCGCCCAGCTGGCGGAAGCCTACCTGCAGCTCCAGGAACAGTTGGAACCTTTGCTGCGGGAGTGGGAGGAGTTAGCTTTGACCCTGCAGGAAGCCAGTGGAGATGAAAATGAGCGTGTCATCACAAAACACAGCCCAGCCTAAAGCGGAAATTCCCATCCTGAACGCAACCTGGCGGGATTTGGGGGCACTTTCCCGCTTGGAAAAACAATGCTTCATGCGTGAGGACGCCTGGCCCCTGATTGAACTAATGGGCGTGTTAACCCTGCCGGATACCGTGCGCTTAAAGATGGAAAAGGATGGCGGGATGATCGCCTTCTTAGGTGGGGATATCCGCCGCCGCGAGGGGGTGGGTTGGATCATCACCATTGCGGTGGCTCCCACCTGGCGTGGGAAAGGGCTTGGCACGCGCCTGCTCGCAGCAGGTGAAAAAGCCCTGGGGCTACCGCGCGTCCGATTGACTGTGCGCGCGTCCAACCAGCCTGCCATCCAGATGTACCTGAAAGCCGGTTACCGGCAGGTGAAAATCTCGCCAAAGTACTATGCCGGGGGTGAAGATGGGCTGGTATTTGAGAAAGTAATGACCTGACTTACAAGGGCCAGGCGAGCCTGTTCCACGATGGCAAATCAGGCACTGCGTAGTGTAAAGCCGTAGGTCAGGCGTTTCGCCTGACTTGCTTGCCAACACAATCCAGTGATTGAGACCTACGGTCAAACCCTCGCGCTGGTGAGGACACCAGCGCGAACGAAGGTCATTTTATTGTTAGTGTCCACGGACCGTAGATTGCTCCTTCAATGGCGTCATTAATCTGAATTTCAGCATTTTCCCTGGTCATTCCAGACGGCGGTTTTATATTCGTGGCGTACCCTGCCATGCTGTAATTGCATTGAAAATCCAATCCAGGATATGTTTCCACGAGATCGACCTTTGCAGCTTCACAGGCAGTATTCGGATCGCCAGGGGGAGGAGAAATGCGCAGGCTGCTGTCTATGAGAAGTGAAATATGACTGGTCTGCTCTATCTCTCCTGGGCTGATCTGATACATTACCTCCAAGCATCCTGGTCCACTGGCAAAATCACTGCCACCTGCCAAAAAAGGTGCTTTTTCTTGATCCATCAGCAAAGAAGGGGCGGGACCCAAGGTATAGTAGTGTAAAGACACCGAAAAGCAAAGATTCACAGTTACACTTTGTGTATCATATGCAAAGTCGGTTAAGGTTACAGTAACCCCATTCACTGTAGTTGTTCCGCCAACACCAACACCTCCTGTTCCTGCTGAAGGAACGCTTCCAACCGTGATGGTTACCCAGATCTGGCTATTCGGTAGCATTGAACCGGTTTCATCTTGGAGTTGGTAATAAACGGTATATTCGCCGTTTTGTTTTGGTGCAACCAGGTCAACTCCCACTTGGATGGCCTCTCCGGGTTTTACCTCTGTGGAGAGGGGTATTTTTTCCCGACCACCGAGGGTTTCAGTGGTCGGAACGGATGAAGTCCGCGTCAGGGAAAAATCCTTACCCCAGGTGCGTGAGCCAGCATTCTTCAGCGTCCAGGTCTTCTGAAAAGCCTGTCCGGGCTGGAGGTTCGTTCCATCAGGGATAGTTTCACCGATAAAGGTAAAAATGGTTTCTTGAGTCCAAGTCGATTGGTTTATCGGTGCTGTTGAGGTATATGTTGGAGAGGGGAGCAGCGTTACAGTCGGTGTGGCGGTTGCCGGCAGGGAAGTCGCTGTTGGAAAAGGTGTCGAGGTTGCCTGAATCTCCATTGTCGGTGATTGTTTGTCGACCGTTGAAGATGGGGTACATCCAGAAAAAGTGAGCCCGATTATCAACCAAAGCAGGATACTGCGCATCCAATTAATCATCATTTTCCTCAAAGTATGAAGGATTGAGGACAGTTCAAACTGTCCTCAATCCTTTCGATTTATGGTTCAGCCGCTTATTCGGCTGGTCTACGGGATATACAACCCCTCCAGGTCTCCATGCAGGTCAGCGGGCAGCAGGTATGCTTCACATGCATCCGATTTGACCAGGACAATAACATGCTCGTCAGAATTTTCCTTTCGCAGACTCATGCCCAACCAGCCAGATTGGCTCCATTCAATTCCAACCGCGCCTGCGTTATCCACCACCAAGTGCATCTCACTTCCATCAGGATGAACTAGGTATACACTGCTGTTATCCCGACCTCGGTAGGCGATCCAGTTCCCATCCGGGGAAAGGCTGGGATCCAGGGCCTTCGGTGTACCGTTCTCGATAGTAAATAATTCTTGCGCGATATTGCTAGCCAGGTCAAAGCCGTAGACCTTCCAGGCAGCGCCTCCGGTAAAGGGTACGACGAAGTAGAGTTGGCTGCCGTCGGGTGACCAGCCAATGACTGATTCATAGCTCCAGTCAGAGATTTGGTGGATCTGGGTCTGGGTGCCATCAGCATTGACGACAAAGACACTATTGATTTCGCCTTCCCCCATTCCTATGTATGCTATTTGTGTTCCATCCGGCGACCAGTGTAAGTCAAACCCTTCAGCCCCTGTTAGAGCTTTCTCGGTGTTCGTGGCTAAATCCATCACGTGGATTCCATCCTCAGCCGGATAAGCCACTTGGCTGCCATCAGGCGAGAGGGAGCCCCAGTTACCACTTGGAACCACCACCTGCTTTCCACTGCCATCCAGGCTGTAAAGGACAAGACCCCAATTTTCTGTGCCCTCCAGTTGTTCATACAGCAGAGCTTTTCCGTTGGTCAGATTTGCCGGAGCCGCCTCGAGATGTGCGAGAGAGTCTTCTGTCAGGCATACACCAGGTTCAGGGATCGGGTTGGCGGGAAGATCAGTGCGAATCCTCTCGGGCGTCCACTCGCCCTGCCAGGTGAGCGGGTCGCCAATGAGAGTCAAGTTGGAAATAGTGACCGTGAGCAGGCCGGTTGGAAGCTGGGAATAGGTCAAACTTCTGCTAAAGGTTCCATTCATCAGACCTCCACCGCCCCCACCACCAATGGGAGTATATCCAAGGATTTGAACATTGGCACCTTCCACTTCCGGATCGCCCTCAAACTTGAAAGAGTAATTCTCCTGCGAATTGGCTGTGATCGAAACGAGCTTCAGGGTATGACCGGCAATCTGAATATCCTGGTCGGGAACCCACTCCTGACCTGGTTGTGGGTTGGAACCAGAATCAAAAGTGAATTCAGCCGTAGCATTAGGGTCAGCTGGGAGGATTTCAACCCCCGAAAAACTGATGGTTAGAGGATAAACCAGACCGCCAGCTTTGAACTGCACCGCCCAACCAGTGAGAGGTGGTTCCTGGTTGACTGCTTCATTGACATCCAGCGGATAGGTGTAGGAAACCTTCTTCCCGCTGGCATCCACAATTTCAGCACCGCCCAGCACCTGCACCGGTCCCCCCGCCGGGCTTTGGGGCTGGTACCGACCAATCAAGATATATCCATCGGAGGTTTCGATTACTTTGGTCACCATGACGGGGCTATCCATAGTCGTAGTGGGGGTATTGCTTTCCTCTTCAGGTGGTTCAGGTGCATCCGTTACCAGGCTGTCCTGGGGCGAGGGAGAAAGCTCAGTCACCGGCATGACGGTCAGATCTGGCGGGGCAGCAACGAAGCTCAGGGGAATCTCCCAGTTTTCAGGCGCCTTGCCAGGCAGCGTATTGGAGATGCAAGGGATCACGAAGACAGCCTCATTCACGCTTGTGGGCACAGGCTGATAACCAAAGTTAACCTGGGCAAGTTGTGACCCATCTGCGAGAAGCAAATATTCCCGCTCTGAACAACCAACCACATCCTCGCTATCCGGGTAGGCAGACCCAGACACGCCGAAGATACGGTATTCGATATCGGTCATCTCCCCAGTCAGGGTTGCTGAGGTCACTGTGATGGAAATCCCATCTCTGGTGACGGTGACCGGCTCTGCCAACACACGGATGGGACTGCTCTGATCCACGATTCCCACTCCCGGGATGTAACCCAGGAGCTTCATGAACTCCGCATAAACGCGTTGTGGGCCTGCAATTAATATACCCGCGACGAGCAGTAAGACGACCAAAGAGGCTGCCCAAACCGGGAAGCGAAACATTACTTTCAAGCGTTCGCCCAATGAAACAGGGCGGGGTGGCTCTGCTGTCAGCCGGCTGCGCAGGCTGGACATGAATTCCGGGCGAGGCTGTGGCATTTGGGTGGCAGCTTTTAGTTTTTCTTCAATGGAAATGAAATTTAAGTTAGTCATGATTTTGCTCCAGCAAGCTTTGTAACCGGGCTTGCAATCGGTAGAGAGATTTTTTGACAGCGTCTTCACGCTTTTTCAATACAATGGCCATATCAGAAAAAGTGAGATTTGCCACATAACGCAGGCGGATCAGCTCCTGGTCTTCTTCCGGTAGAGACTGAACCAACTCGCGCAGATGGATAATCTCATCGTGTTGCGCTGCTTCAGTAGATGGGTCAGAGGAGGCAAACAACTGCTGAGCTGCTTCCAGAGGAACTTCACGATGGTTTTTTCGAAAGTAATCGTTGGACAAATTTCGGGCGATGGTGAACAGCCAGGCAGCAAAGTGCCCCCGATGTTGGTAGCGCGGAAGAGCCTGATAAGCGGAAAGAAAAAGCTGCGAGGTCAGGTCTTCGGCACTGGCTGGTTCATCAGTACGGAAGTAGAAATATTGGTAGACTGGCACCGCCCAGCGGTCATAGATCTGTTGAAATTCAGCTGGGTTTCTTTGTGCGGCGAATACGGACTCAGCGTCCTTATCCGGAGGAATATCAAGTGGAGTGTCGATCAATTTGCTTATTTGCATAGATTTATCCTTATGAGTGACATACCAGAAAGTGTGAAATGCATTTCTATCTATTAAAACAAACATGATGGCAGAAAGGGACAAATTTGAGTATTTGCACAATCAATGAAAGATCGAGGCAAACCAGCGTATACGTTTTATACCATACGAGAATGGGCTCAAATAATTCTGTGCAAAACCTTGCTTGAATGTCAAGGCTTCCTGGCGCTAACTGGGGGGAGAGATTGAGTGCGCAGCCTACTGCAAGTACCGTGCGCGTTGTTTTGACCGAAGATCCTGTCATTGGGATAAGCAGGTCGGACGTTTTTAAGTGTACGTGACATCTTGCCAATATAATCCAGTGATTGAGACCTACGCGGTCAAACCCTCGCGCAGGTGAGAACACCAGCGCGAACGAAGGACCTGACCGGTCTCCTGTTACTGGTTCCACTGGAAGGCTTCACACTGAGGACGCCGGCGCAGGGAACTGCCTCGTCTGTTCCGTAGCAGGTGTTTGTGGGGTGGGCAAGCCCGCTCCCTATTATAGAGCCCCGTTTGCGTCAGTCCCTTCTGTCAGGGTGCAATCTTCTTTTGATTGCACCAACAACCATGTTCGCGCCGGTCTCCAGATGGCCCAAGCTTGTCATCCTGAAGGAACGCAAGCGACGAAGGAACTTAGGACGTGCCAATTGGTTGTGGGCGAATGCTGGATTCTTCGCTTGGTAGAATGACAGACTCCATATATTAACAAATTTGACTCCAAAACTTAACCAGACTATAATATAGCTATTATGCAGAGGTTAGCTTTATAGATATGATCCGCGCGATCTCTTTGCAGCGGACGGTAGAAGCGGAACACACGCCGGCAGTTTTTGGCGCGTGTTTTTGTTTAAATATTCACCAAGAAACGGAGCTTGAGGTACCATGGATAGCGGAATGATCGGAAAAATCGAAAAAGCCAAGCGGTATGCCGAAGAGAAGGATCGAATTTCCTTTAACAAGTTTGAAGCCAGTTTCAGAGGGGATAACAACGCGCATACCATTCGTTATGACCAGGGGAAGTGGTCCTGCGACTGCAGTTTCTTTCAGAGCCGTGGGGTTTGCGGGCACACGATGGCCTTTGAAATCGTCCTTAACGGCATGATCCAAAAAGGGGATCATCCGGAATTCCAAACTGAATAACCCATCCCAATTCACAAGAACCAGAAAGAGCCCCCACCCGGGTTCTTTCTTTTTATGTTTTTCCAGCGTTGACTCGCAGGTAAAATAGTCTCAGCAATGCCAGGAAAGGAAACCAACTATTAGTCAGTCATGCTGAAATGGATGGATAAAGGTGAAGCAATTTAATACGAGCATCCTTGGTTCGGAATTGCCAATTAATGATCGCATGGTAGCATTACGCTCATCGACGATCGCTTGAACTTCCTTTTTGAGGATAGTTTCGTTAGGT
>JBAQMM010000196.1:0-2111 GCA_049302815.1 Anaerolineaceae bacterium
GGTGGGCATAAGAATTCCAGCAGGAGTGGCAACCACTGCGGTTCCCAGGGCATTTGTAACCATCTGGGTGGGCTGATTGAATTTCTCCCTGATTGCTTGGGCTGTCATTGTGGCGCTCAAAATCTGCTGATCCACCGGCAGGGGGGTATTCATAGAATCTATAACCTGGGGCGTGGCAACAGGGGCGGTCGAGGCCGGTCTCTGGCAGGCCGAAACAAGCAGGATTGCCAACAGAAATATTGCCAGGGTCAACCTGTGTTTTTTTAGCATAATTGTTCTCCTCGTCATACAAACAGTTATTATGCAGGGATATTGCAAGATTCATGCCAAGATAATAAAAACAAACTGGCAGGCGCATACCTGCCAGTGAGTCTGAAGAATGATCGGATTACTGGGTCAAATCTGGTTCTATAGGCCCGTATTTACAATTTACTTTTTCTTCAAAACCGGCAGCCCGGAGGCAAGTTCCACCACAATCTTACCGGTTGGGACTTTCTCAACTTCCTGACCCTTGCGAATATCGGTGGAGAAGTAGTACAGTTCAGTCTCTTTTCCACTTGCGCGAACGACTCTCTTTACGTGCAGAAAGTATTCTTTCCCTTTTGAGTTCTTATAGCTGAAAGCCATCGTTAATCTCCTTTAATGATTAAGTAACCTGCTTATAGATTAGTTTAATGGCAATAAAATAATTTGTCAATTGTGAAGTTTTGTTAGCACATAGGATATGCACCGTTTTTGTGCACACCACGAGAAGGTTTATTCGGTAATGGTGTGCTCATTGGTTTATTCTTGGCTTCTTCACATACCAAGCCACTTGCTGGCTTGCCCGGGCAGGTTCGCCAGAGAGCCTTCCACAATTGTGCATTTGGGCAAAGACTCCATGAATAACTTACCATACTGCTTGCTGATGATGCGCTTGTCCAGAATCACCACCACGCCCCGATCTGTTTGCGTGCGGATCAGCCTGCCAAACCCCTGTCTGAAGCGCAGTATTGCCTCGGGCAGATTGTATTCGTTAAATGGATCGTCAAAACTTTCCGAGCGCGCCGCCACGATCGGGTCGGTTGGGACGTCAAAGGGCAATTTGACGATCACCAGCACCGAAAGCGCCTCGCCCGGTACGTCCACGCCTTCCCAGAACGCCCGTGTTCCCAGCAGGACTGCCCGCGGGGTATCCTTGAACACATCCAGCAGGGCGGTTGCCGAAGCCCCATCACCCTGTTCATACACGGTGATATCCGCTTTGGTAAGCGGCCCTTCAATGGCTTTGGAGGTCTTTTGCAACTGCGCGTAAGAGGTGAACAATGCCAGCATGCGCCCGCCGGTGGCTTTTGCCAGCCGAACCAGCGTCTCCTCGATGGCTTTTTGGTGACCATAAGCGTCACTTGGCTCCGGTACATCCCGTGCCAGGTAAACCATGGCCGAGTTTTCATAGTCAAAGGGCGAGCCAACCATCAGTTCGTCCGCGTCCTCAGCATTGAGCCGCCGGCGCAGGTAGCCAAACTCACCGTGGGTCGTCAGGGTGGCTGAGGTGAGCACCACGCTGGCTTTATCGTGCCACAGATTTTTCTCCATCAAATCGCCAATGGTCAGGGGCGCTACCTGCAAGGTGATCCGGCGCTGCAGAGGGTCCAGCTCCACCCAATAGATCATGTTCTGTTCGGGTTGCATGGTTAAGCCTTCCACTTGCCGTTCAATCTCAACCAGGCTGCCAGCCAGGGTGCCCAGTGTGCCCAGCAAATCTTCAGCCTCTTCCACGTCTGACTCAGCTAAGGGTTTTAGCCCTTCCCGTACCAGGCGGATTTCATTAAGCAGGGCATCCAGGTTCTCCTTCGCCCGTTCCCAGCTGATTTCCACGTCCAACCAGGCGGGCAGCGTGCGGGTGGCAGGCAGAATGCGCGCCTGTTGGGGGTAACTGCCCAGGGTCTTACCTTCCCGCATTTCCTCCAGCATGTAATTCAATGCCTTAAAGTATGCTGTCATTCCATTATCAAACCGGAAAGCCTGGTCGGTTGCCTGGTTGACCGCCTGGTTGAGCCCTGCCAGTTCGGCCGGCGGCAGCAGGGTGTTCGCCATGTCCATTAGGTGCCCCAGGATGCCTGTCTCGGCGC
>JBAQMM010000197.1:0-10650 GCA_049302815.1 Anaerolineaceae bacterium
CGGCAAGCCTGCCCAGCCCGCCCAGCCGCAAAGGCCATCCACAGGTGTCATCATCGCGCTGGTCTTGGTGGTCCTGGTGGTATGCGTTATGGGAGGAATCTTCCTCTCAAAAATGACCCAAACCGACCAGATCAGTGCCTCAGTCAGCGCCGTGGAGTGGGAGCGCCGTGTCCTGCTTGAAGCCTATCAGGAGGTCAGCGACAGCGATTGGGCTTCTTCCATCCCACAGGATGCCAGCGTCAGCAGCTGTACCCAGCAGTACCGGTACGATTCCGACACCCCCAAGCCGAATTCCGTCGAGGTCTGCGGCGAGCCCTATACCATTGATACCGGCACCGGCATCGGTCAGGTCGTACAGGACTGTGTCTACCAGGTTTATGAAGATTACTGCAGCTACACTATCATGTCCTGGACGGTTATTGACACGCTTACCACTTCGGGCAGCGACCTTACCCCGGCTTGGCCCTCCGCCAGTCTGACAGAATCCCAGCGGTTTGGTAGCCAAGAGGAAAGCTATGCCATTTATTTCACTTCAGGTGATAACACCTACACCTACACCACATCCGACTCTGACCTCTACAGCCAGGCACAACGCGGCAGTCTGTGGAATCTCGAAGTCAATCAGTATGGCTCGGTGGCTTCAGCCCAGCCCGCGCAATAAAACTCACTTCGAGGAATCAAGAAAGACGCCCTTTGGCGCCTTGTATCTTGTTAGACTCTTTTACGACCTTTTTGGTCAGCCTCTCTCTTCGTTGTTATTACTTATACCCCGCTACCATCAGCCAGCCCTGATCCGCCTTGAAGGCATAATTGGGCAGCCAGGCCAGACCAAACAACTCCACCACAATATCTTTCTTTAGCGGGGTCACAGTCACTTCACGGATGGTTCCAGCTGTGTCCGTGCCCTTTGACTCGAACTCAGCGATCTCGGCTTTCATCTTCTCGTCCAAATCCGCCAGTTGTTTATTGTATTCCTCGATCATTCGCTCCGATTCCTCGACATTTGCCTTGGCGGTGGAGGTCAACCGCCGTTTGGTCATGGAAGAGCTCAAACTGGCTTTCCGGGAACCAAACAGCCTGACCACATTCTCAATGCCCTTTATGGCTTCTTCCGAGCGTCGTTGTTTGAGGACAGTTTGATCCTTCTCCAGTTCCAATTCCTCTTTTAGCTTCTTATCTTCAATGCTTTTCTTCAACTTGGCGTACTTGATTTCGATTTTTTCCACTGCTTCCGAGAAAAATCCCGTGTTGGCTTTCTGGCAGCGCGCTTCAAAATCCTCGCGGCTCTCGCCCGCTGTTGAAGTGAGCTTTAACTGGTCATTGGTATAGAGCTTGAGCGTCTGATTGCGATAAATCCACTCCACAAAATCCTTGGAAAGTTCGCTGATGTTTTTTTCATCGTCAAGGGGATAGACCAAATCACCAAAACTGGCATTGGGCAGGGGTCTGCTTTCCAGATCGCCCGTGGTGATCGGTTCGGATTGATAATCCTGCCAGCGCACCAATCCACGCCCTTCCAACCTGGGGATTTTAACCGCGAGTTTCGTCTGGGTATCCACGTTATAGGTGCGGTTGGCAAAGTACACGGTTGCCTGCCCAATCAATGCCGGTTGGTAGTGATACAGCGGGTTGGGTGCCAAGCCGGCCAATTTACCGCCGAGTTCATTCAACGCCTCGGAAAGGCTGCGGTTGACCGGTAGGTAGTGCACTTCCACCTCGGAGGACAAAGTCGGTTCGGTCGGGCTGCCGGGCAGGTTGCCGGTTCCTCCGCCTTTTACCTCAGCAACTGAGACTGATCCAGCAATGCTTGCTTCTCCTGCCGTTGTTTGGACGATCTTCCCGGCACCGACCATATTGTTCAAGTCCGCCAGCTTATTGCGAGTGATGGGACCAGGCAGATAGTTCATTGCCCAGCGGGTGGTGAATACCACCGGTGCCTTGGCATGCACGTTGTGCAGCAGGAAAACGCGCTTTCCCAGTGCGGAGATGGTCTTGTCAAAGTAGGAGCGGTCCAACCCACCGGTCAGGCTCTCCAAACCATCCAACAGGCGCTGCTTGTCCTGGTCGGTTTGCAACTTGCCAATGATCCAGGTGCCGGTGTTCGAAAGGGCTTTGTAATCCAGGTCGATTGGGTTTTGCGTGGAAAGCACCAGCCCCACGCCAAAGGCGCGCGCCTGCTTGAGCATGCGCAGGATAATCGGCTTGCTGGGAGGCGAGGCAACTGGGGGCAGATAGCCTACAATCTCGTCGAAGTACACCAGTGCCCGCAAGTTGGTGGTGCCGGACTGGCTGCGCATCCAAGTCTCGATGGCGGAATAGAGCAGGGTGATAAAGAACATGCGTTCCTCGTCAGCCAGGTGTGCCAGGTAAAAGATGCTATGCCGGGGCTTGCCTGAGGGGGTGTACAGGAAGGCGCTGATATCAAGCGGCTGTCCTTCCAGCCAGCTCTCGAAAGCCGGCGCAGCCAGGAAGTTGTTCAACAGCATCGCCAATTCAAAGCGCTCGTCTTCAGGATAGAACTTGGACACCGGAAAGACGCCCAGTTTCTCAAAAGGCGGGTTCTGAGTTTGCAGGATCAAGCTCTCGAGATCCAGATTCTGCCCTTTACTCCAGGCATTTTCAAAAATATTTGAAAGCAGGATATGCTCCCGGGAACGTACCGGGTCGATGTTCTTGAAACCAACCAGCTCAAGCAGGGCTGTCACCGTGCTGGAAATATTCTCCCGCAGCATTTCCTTGTTGGTCTCCCATTCCAGATCCGGGCATTTCAACGAAGACAGGATGCTGACCGGGATGGCTGAATCGGAGCCGGGCGTGTAGATGGCATAATCCACCTTATCAGCCAACTTCTGTATGCGTTCCTTGTCGATGCCCCAGCTCTCCAGGCCTTGGGACCACGAAGCGGAGGCTTCCTCTGCGGCCTGCAGGATGGTTTTGCCTTCCCTCGCAGCAGCGTCCTGATCAATCCAAGGGGCAAAGTCTGCCGGCAGCAGGTTGGGGAAGTGCAGCAGGTGGTTGGTAAGATCGCCCTTGGGGTCAATCAAGATGGCAGGGATGCCCTGCAAGGCAGCCTCTTCCAACAGGATGATGCCCATACCGGTCTTCCCGGAACCGGTCATACCGGTGATCACGGCATGGGTGGTCAGGTCAGCTGGGTCATAAAGAACCGGCTTATCTGCCAGGGCTTGCTTGGTGGAAAGATCATAAGCACGACCAAAGAAGAATTCAGAGGCGTTAAAATCCATAATAACTCCCGTTTTTTAGTGATGATATAAAAGTATACTGCAAACCGGGAGGGAAAAACAAAGAAAACCGAGCCTGCTTTTCCTTGGTTCCTTCCTGGGAACTGAGCCCTTACATTGTGATTTTATAATTGCAGGTTGGGTTGAGTGGATCCAATATGCGAAATTGTAATTTTTGGTATCAAGCAAAACCCAACAAAGGTTGGAGATCAAAGCTTCCAAAGGAATGCTTCGCAACCCTTCCCACATAAAAGATGTGTGGGCGCAAGCAGACAGGGCACTACGCACTGAGGACACCAGCACGAACAGAGTAGAAATATAGGGTGTGCACTTCTTTTGAGCACATCAAACACAGCCTATTGTTGTGCTCAATTACGGAGCACACCCTATATAGTTTTTTTGAATATTAGAATACGCTCAGGATCGGAGCGTTAAAGCATGACCTCCAAGAGACCTGTTTCTCTCAGCGGCAGAAAAGAATGTTGAGGTTACATTGAGGTAATGGTTGCCAGAATTTCCAAGACTACTTTTCCTTGTTCTTTATTGGGGAACGTCCTTCTTACTAGAGGCTGCGCAGTGACAGGAATTTCCAATCGGTAGATTCGGCGGTGAGGTATTTTATGAAAATCAAAGCCTTGCGCCCGTATCCCCTACCACGACTAAATAATGAGAAAACAGAACCAAAATAATGGATTTATTCCCCGGCAAACTCGGGGAAATACTTGTCCAGATCCAACACTTCCAAGGAAGGAATAACCTCGACCGCCCCACTAAAATCCTGCCCCTGCGTCACCAGGTTTGGCACCGCCACCACCCTGATGCCCGCCCTGTTGGCGGCCAGCACCCCATTTTGTGAATCCTCCAATACGATCGCCCGATCCGCCGGCACGCCCAGGCGGGTCAGTGCTTTCAGAAAAATCTCCGGCGAAGGTTTGCTGGCGCTCACGTCATCAAACGTCACCAGCGCGTCAAATTTATCCAGGAGCCCCAAGCGCGCCAAGTGACCGCACACCCAGTTGCTGGGTGAGCTCGAACCAATCGCGATGCGGATGCCCCTGCCCTTCGCGGCAGCGATCAATGTTACTACCCCCTGCATTGCTCCTTCCCGACTGATGATCTCGCTCGATTCCTTCCGCACCCTGAGAGTTAGCTCTTCCTCCGGGACTGTGTAATGCGTCAATTTCGCCAGTTCAGCCCCGGGCTGGTAGCCTTCATAATCGTAGGTTCCGACAATGCCGAGGTAACCCGGCAGATCGAACTCTCCCCCAGCCTCCTCAAAGAACTGCTGCCATACCCTCAGTTCGGGCGTTTCGGTATCCAAAATCAGCCCATCAAAGTCAAAGATGATCGCCGCAGGTAAAGACTGCTCCAAAATTGCCAACCTCTTATAAACCAATGAAAAGACTTAGCGCCGGACGGAACCGGTGCCCCAGTAGCCCCGCTGCATGGGGGTGATATCTTCCACTGTGATGAAAGCATCCGGGTCGATGTCAAGGGCAGCTTTTTCAATTTCCTTGATGTCTTTCCTGCGAACGGAGCAGTAAAGCAACGTTACGGTACCATCCCTGCCGCGCGCGGGGATTTCAGTGACAGCAAAATCCTTGCAACGCAGGGCATCTGCAACCGCCAGCCCCATCTGTCTGCTGACTATACTGACATGGGAATACCCGATCGCCAAGCGTTTTTCAATTGCCATGCCGATCACGTTACCGGTGGCAAAACCGGCAGCGTAACCGATGATATTGAGCACGTTATTCAAATCCTCCAGAACCGCCCCCATGACCACTACGAACAAAATGGATTCGATAAATCCCAATACCCAGGAGATGGCTTGTTTCCCGCGCATCGTCAACATGAAACGCAAGGTATCCATGGAAATATTTAGGACCCGCAGAACAAATATTGCCAGCGCGCCCAACCAGGGTGAAGATGAAAGCAGAAAACCCATAGTTACCTCCTGAAGGTTATTTTCCTTCAGTCTCCCCGTTCATGCCTTTTCCGTGGGCAGACTGAATCGCCGGGTAATAGAGCTCAGTCATGTATTCCTTTAGCATGCGCGTCATGGAGAAGTGGGGAGACAGCGTCTTGATGCTCTCCTTCATCCGCTCAATCCAGTCGCCTGGCAGCCCATCTGCGGAGCGTTTGGTGTAATACAGGGGAACGATCTCGTTTTCGAGCGTATCATAGAGGCTCTTCGAGTCCGCCAGATCCTGTTCATCCTGGTTTGTGCTTTCGCTGTGATCCCCAATCACCCAACCGTTCTTGCCATTGTACCCCTCTGCCCACCAGCCGTCCAGGACGGAGAAGTTTAATGTGCCGTTCAAAGCGGCTTTTTCACCACTGGTTCCAGAGGCTTCCCTCGGACGGCGGGGAGTGTTCAACCACACATCCACGCCCTGCACCAGGTAGCGCGCCATATCCATGTCGTAATCGTCCAAAAAGACCAATCTGCCGCCATAACGGGCATCTTTCACATTGCGATAGACTTCCTGGATCAACTGTTTAGCAGGCTCGTCGGCGGGATGCGCCTTTCCAGCGAATATGATTTGGACCGGCTTTTGCGCGTTGGTTACAATCCGCAGCAGACGGTCACAGTCCTTGAAAATCAGGTTGGCACGCTTGTAGGTGGCAAACCTGCGAGCAAAGCCGATGGTCAGAGCATAAGGATCGAGCAAAACGCCGCTTGCCACAGTTTGAACCGGGTGAACACTGGTGGAAATCCACTGGTTACGCGCCCGGGTGACCATATATGCCACCAATTTTCGTTTTAGGTGCTGGCGCACTCTCCAAAGGTCTTCATCAGGAATGAGGTCAATCCGCTCCCACATTTCGGAATCATCAATATTTTCCCTCCAGTCCGCTCCCAGGTAGCGGGTGTACAGGTTTCCCAGGCGCCGTGCCAACCACGTCCCGGTGTGCACGCCATTGGTGATATACGAAATCGGAATATCTTCCACTTTTGTATCCGGCCAGAGCTCCTGCCACATGTGGCGGGCAACATCTCCATGTACTTTGGAGACCGCGTTCCGATAATTGGAGAGCTTGAGTGCCAACACCGGCATGCTGAAAGCCTCTCCGCCCCATTCCTGCTTGACCCTGGCAATATCCATGAATTCATCCCGGTTCAAACCCAGTTGAGTCCAATAATTGGCAAAATATTTGTCAATCAACCAGGTTGGGAATTCATCATTGCCTGCCGGAACAGGCGTGTGCGTGGTGAAGATGCCCGAATTTTGGACGATTTCCTTGGCTTCAGCCAGGGTCTGACCCTCGCCGATCAGTTGGCGTATTCTTTCCAGGGTCAGGAAGGCAGAATGCCCTTCGTTCATGTGGTAGATGGTGGGCTTGTACCCCATCCTCTGCAAAGCCCGCATGCCACCAATCCCCAGCAACATTTCCTGCGAGATGCGCAGTTCCGGGTCACTGATATACAGCCGATCGGTCAGTTGGCGGTCTACAGGGTTGTTTTCAGGGATATTGGTTTGCATTAAGACCAACGTAAGCCGCCCGACCTTCAGTTCATATAAACGCGCATATACTGCCCGGCCAGGCAGATCGATGGAAATCATGAGCGGTTCATGTTTCTCGTCATAAAGCGCCACCAGGGGCAGGTCATCAAAGTTAATTTGAACATTACGCGCTTCCTGCCAGCCGTCTTCCGTGATCTTCTGGGAGAAATAGCCATAAGTGTACAGGAAACCGACCGCCACGAGGGGCAAGCCCAGGTCGCTGGCTTCCTTCAAATGATCGCCGGAAAGCACTCCCAAACCGCCGGCGTAAACCATCAAGGATTCATGCAGACCATATTCGAAAGAAAAATAGGCGATCTGTTCTTTTTCCAGCTCAGGATAGAACTGGTTAAACCAGGTTTCCTGGGAGTTCATGTAACTTTCATACTCCCGCATGATGCGGTCATATCTTTCCAGAAAATAGCGGTCCTTGATCAGATCGTCAAAAGTGGTTCGCTCCACCTTCCGAAGAAATACGATCGGATTGTGATTGGATTGCTCCCAGGACAAAGGATCGATTTCTTTGAACATCCGGGCAGCCTCAGGATTCCAGCCCCACCAAAGGTTATGCGCCAGGTCTGCCAGACGCTTGATTCTATAAGGAAGATTAAAGCTGTTAGGCACTTCTCTAATTATCTTTTCCATCATTCTCTCTTTTAACATAGAACAACCTGCTCGAGGCAGGAATGATAAATCCATGATCTACTTTATTCACGGTGGTGCCTATCATATCACAATCTGTTATTCGTGTAATAATCCACCAAACCTGGCAAGTGTTACCTACAAGTTCGATTCCCAACCGAAAGAGACACCTCTTTTGCCCGCGTATTACCTGCGAGCGGATCTGGACTGAGGTCTTCCCGTGTAACTGGGGGCATTCATGTACACCACCTGGCACAGCCTCACATCCGACATGCGGCTCTGCAGGCGCTGATCAATATCTGAAAGGGGGCTGGCGGTGGTGATGACAGTGGGCAGTTCAGCATTATAGCGGTAATTGAAAAGCTGGTATAGCTTTTCGCGCGCCCAGGGCGTGGCAGATTGCGTTCCGAGATCATCCAGGATCAGTAGCCGCGTGGAGCGGATTTCCTCAAAGCGCCGATCAAGGCTGACGGAGCTGTTGGGCGCGAACGTGGCACGCAGGTGGTCCAGCAAATCCGGCACCACCACCATCAATGGCGGATAGCCCTGGCTGGCCTGGTAGTTGCCGATGGCAGCTGCCAGGTGGGTCTTCCCACAACCATAAGGACCGGAAAAAAGCAGCCATCCCTGGGGAGCTTCTGCAAAAACCTGGGCAATTTCAAAGGCATCCCCCAGCGACTGGACATCCTCTGGGACCAGACCTTCTTCCTTACGCAGGCTGAAAGACCCAAAAGTTTGCCGGCTGTGCAGGTTCAGGCTGGAAAGTTCATGATGCCCGATGTCATCAGTCGGATTGCGGTAATCCGGCGCCAGGATATCCACCCGGGTGACCATTTCCGGGTCCATCAGTCGGGAGCGGATTCGCCCTTCAAAGTCGCTCAGTTGATAATTACTGGTGATCACCGTTGCCAGATTATTGGTGTAACGATAATTGATGATCTGAAACAATTTTTCCTGCGCCCAGGCGGTGGAGCTTTGGCTGCCAAAATCATCCATGATCAGCAGCGGAATATTGCGAATTTCGTCGAAGCGTTCCTCGAAACTGCCATCCCCTGAGTCAGAGTAGGCGGAACGCAGCCAGTCCAGCAAATCCGGGGTGGTCAGAAACAGGGTCGAAACGCCCATGGAGACCGCTTGGTTGGCAATCGCTGCAGCCAGATGGGTTTTTCCGGAGCCATATTTACCCATCAGGAGCAGCCAACCTCGCAAGGTGCCAGCAAAGTTCTTGGCGCTGTTATAAGCCTGCTCGAGCGAGTTGGCTTGCTGCACTCCCAGCCCCACCCTTCCGCGTGGCTGGAAGGTTTCAAAGGTGAGTTCCTTCAGGGAACCTAAATTGCTGAGTTGATACAGGCGGTCGCGCCGCGATGCAGTCACCTCACGCAATCGGCAGGAACAAATTTCCAGTTTTCCAAAATCAGGATGACCCAGCGGCACATCCTTGCCCACAAAACCGAGCCCGTGACAGTAGGGGCAGTCAGGGTCACCTATGGTCTTGCGGGCATAAGAATTGGGCTCTTCCGCATCTTTATTTTCCAGATTTTCGTTTTTGCTCTTTATAGAGTTCTCGAAATTTTTCAAGATCGGTCCCATCTTTTTCATTCTTTGAGCCATGCCCTTTTTCCTTCCAGGCTTTCAAAATCGCCCGCACGTATTTCCAGTTGCGCGCGTTTCGTTGGACAGCCTCACCAACCGCTTCCACGATCCAATCATATGGGTAAAGTTGCTCATCATCTTTCAACATTTCCGCCATCATCGGGGTGAGTGGACCGATGTTGGCTTCATATAGCTTGTAAATGTTCGGCCGCTCCTGCACCGGTAGCTGGGATACTACCTTCTGCTCATTTACAGCCATCTGGCCGTTCACCAGCCCGTCCAATAAAGCCCTGCCATCAGGCGTGGACGGCAAATAATAGCTGTTCCCAGTCTGGCTTGGCCCGGTGTATTTCAACAGCCAGCCGGCGTTCAGCGCCTGCTCAAGGGCAGTCCGAAGCCGGACTGTATCCCCCTGGAACAACGCAACAAGCGAGGATTCCACAAGCACGAATTCATCCACCAACTCGGCGGGATGTTCCCGGTTGCTCAAGAGCGTGAACAGGTTCAACAACACCAGGAAAACATCCGATTCAGGGCAATCAAGGCTGAGCCTCTCCAAAAAATCCGCGGGAAGTTGGATGCACAAGTTTAAATTCTGGTTAAACCCTTTAGTGTCAGGCGTTTTTGACATGGTGCTGATCATCAGGCGGGTGGCGGTCCCTGGTATTTATCCCGGAACATGGCTAATCGCTCCTGGAACACCAGGTCGATACCGCTGTTGGTGGGTCCATTGCGGTGCTTAGCGATCGCCAGCTTGGCAATGTTGTGGAACGGGCTGTCTTCATTCATCTGTTCCGGTCGGTTGATGAACATAACGATATCCGCGTCCTGTTCCAGGCTGCCCGATTCGCGCAGATCGGAGAGCACTGGTTGTTTATCCTGGCGCTGCTCCACCGCACGGGAAAGCTGGGCTGCCGCGAGCACGGGCACTTTCAACTCCCTGGCAAGAACCTTCAAATAGCGCGAGATGTAGGAAACTTCTTGCACGCGGTTTTCCGTGCGCACTTCGGCGGACATTAACTGCAGGTAATCCACGATGACCAGGTCTAAACCTTCTTCCATTTGGAGACGGCGGCATTTGGTACGCATCTGCAGAGGCGTGATGGCCGGGGTATCGTCAATGTAGATATGAGCGTCAGTCAGAACTTCAAGGGAGTGCATTGCCAGTTCCATTTCCCGATCGCTCAACTTGGCGGAACGCAGTTTTTGAGAATCAATCTCGGTTTCTTGAGCCAGCAACCTCTGCAGCAATTGCTCGGAGGACATTTCCAGCGAAAACATGGCGACGTTGCGCTTCAGGTGCAGCCCAACATGCTTCATAATACCAATGAGGAAGCCGGTCTTCCCCATACCTGGGCGCCCGGCCACGATAATAAAATCGGATTTTTGCAGCCCGTCCAACACAACGTCCACTGACCTTAATCCGGTTTCCAGGCCGCTTGTTTCTCCGGTTTGCAGGCTCATCTCAGACATGCGGTCGATATAATCCCTGGCGATGTCTTTGATTGGGACCAAGTCATGCTTGTAGCGATCCTGGCTGACGCCAAAAACGGCCTGCTCCGCCTCGTCAATGACGGTATCGACATTGTAATCCTTGCGATAAGCCAGTTTGGCGATCTCGTTGGCGGAAGCCAGCAGCCGCCGGCGCACCGCCAGGGCGCTGA
>JBAQMM010000198.1:0-1543 GCA_049302815.1 Anaerolineaceae bacterium
ACACTGGTGATGGGAGTGGCAAGTTCTGCCGCGCCGGTGGGCGTGGGAGCGCGCAGGTCTGCCACGAAATCGGCAATGGTGAAGTCCGTTTCGTGCCCGATTCCAGAGATGACAGGCACACGCGAACTGTAGATGGTGCGTGCCACGTTTTCATCGTTGAAAGCCCACAGGTCTTCCACCGACCCTCCCCCGCGGGCAAGGATGATCAAATCCAGGTCGGGGAGGTCGTTAAGGCGCGCCAAGGCATGGATGATGCCTGGAGGCGCTTCGATGCCCTGTACCGGCGAGGCGGCAAGCGTCACTTTTAGGATGGGCAGCCGCCGGCCCAGGGTTTGCAGAATGTCTTGCAAGGCCGCCCCGCTGGGTGAGGTGACGATACCGATGTGTCTGGGCAGTTCCGGCAGGGGGCGTTTATGAGCTGGATCAAACAAGCCCTCAGCTTCCAGCCTGGCTTTGAGGCGTAGGAATTCCTGAAACAGCGCCCCTTCGCCTGCCGGGCGCATGGCATCGATATACAGCTGAACCTGACCCTGGGCGGAGTACACGCTCATGGAGCCGTGCGCTTCCACCGCCATGCCATCAGCTGGATCAAAGCGCAGGCGCATGGCGGAATTCTTCCACATGACGCAGCGAACCTGGGCTTCGGCATCTTTGAGGGTGAAGTACAGGTGACCAGAGCGGGGCTGGGAATAATTAAAAATCTCACCGCGCACCCACAAATCCTGCAGGATTTCATCTGATTCAAGCAGTTCCCGCAAGTAGTTGTTTAGGGCTGTGATGGTAAATATGGGTGGTTTGAGGAAATCAAAACCTTGCATCGTGTCAAGCATAAGCGAATTGAAGTGACTTGTCAATTGAAAGTAAGTCGCTTGTCAAGGCCTCGGCACAAATAAAAATGTCATGGCTTTTTATCCGCTTGTAGGTGTGGCGATGGAGGGTTATTATGGGTGAATCGAATGCACGTAAGGAATGGGTGCCCGTTCCGCCTGCCGCCCAGAAGCCATGAAGCAGCGGGTCATTTATGTAGGCCAGGCACGCTTTGCACTGCATAGTACCCTGTAAGGAATGTGCAGCCTTCCCTCTGCTTGCGCCCATACCCCTCTTGCCTGGGTGGTAGGTCTCCTGTTCTTGTCATTAGCCACGTAGGACAGGCGAAACGACTGATTGGCCAAAGGATGAGGTCACAAAGTTGTAAATTGAGGTAACAAAACGGTAACCAGTTTAGGTAGCGTGGAAACATCCGCCATGTTATTATGGGAATACACGAAGAAAAGGAGTAGCATCGATGAAAATGAGACGGCTTATTATCTTGTCTATCCTGATTGTATTCCTGACCGGTTGTGGGAGTGTTGGTGGTCAACTGCAGGTCCATTCCCCGACTGATGTCACTCCCACCGAAACCCCCACGCCGGATCTGCAATCAACCATCGTTGCCCTGCAGGCACAGCAAACCCTGGCAGCCGGAGCGATGAACGCCACGCTCACTGCCATCGCGGAGATTCCCACAGCTACCTGCCCCCCTTGTGCGATCATAGTGCCGGCC
>JBAQMM010000199.1:0-23401 GCA_049302815.1 Anaerolineaceae bacterium
GCGGTAGGGCTGGGTTCAGGTGTTTGGGTGGCCGGGCTGGCGAGGCGGATGACCAGCCTCTGCCCGGCATAAACGTCCTTGCTCTCGGGGCTGTTGCCCGTGTTGGTCATAATCTCCGCGCCGGTCGTGCCGTAGGCAATGGCGATCGACCACAGCGTCTCGCCTTCCTTGACAATGTGAATAACTGAACCATCCGGATTGGGGGTTGAAGTGATGATGGTATTGAAGTAGGTAGCGGTGGCTTGCTGAGGTTGAGTATAACTGACCTGCTCTCCGGCGGGCAGTTCAACCGGTACAGTTCCACCGGAGGGGATCACATCGAGGGTGTAATAGACCGTACTGCCATCGAAGGCTACTCCAGCACCCACGGAACCCCCAGTGAAACCCGTCATGGTGTTCTGGTGGGTCCAATCTACCCAGACCGTGTAAACACAATAGGAGGTGGACATGTCGGTGCCCATGGCGACATTTTCCTCGATGCCGAGTGATGCGGCGGTGCTGCCATCTGGACGTGTATGCGTCCAGGTGCCGAGAGAAACCATGTACTCACTCTGTGACTGGGCTGCCGCCATCAGGCTGTCATCCACGGTGTAGGCTGCCAGACCCTGAGAGGCACGCAGCGCGTTGACCTCCGCGATCAAGTCATAGGCGCTGCCGGCTTGCGCATGAACAGGTGTAAGATTCACAAGACAGGCGATAAGCAAAGCCAGAGTAAACAAGCACCTTAGCTTTTTCATGATTGTCTATTATAGCTGTTTTATTTAAGACGTGTTTTTAAAACATGCCAGAGATAAGGACGGTATCTGGCAGGATGCCCGTTCCATTGGTAGAATTAAACAGTGACTGGGCAGGCAAGTAAAGCGCGCCCAAGAGCACAGGAGATGAAGCATGCTGGACTTAAAACTGATACGAGAACAACCCGAGATGATCCGCGAATCCTTGCAAAAGCGCCACATGGAAACAGCGGTGGTCGACCAGATCATCCAGTTGGATGAAGAGCGGCGGGCGTTGATCTTGAGCGTCGAGTCTAAGAAAGCCGAGCGCAATGCGGTTAGCAAAGAAATAGGCAGGATGAAAGAGCCTGCCAAAAGGGAAGAAAAAATCCAAGCGATGCGGACGCTCGGCAATGAGATTTCCACCCTGGATGAGCGCTTGAAGCAGGTTGAAGCTGATCTGCACCAGACTGTCGCCGGCGTTCCTAACACCCCCGACCCGGACGTGCCGGTCGGCTTGGATGACAAGGACAACGTAGTCATTCGTACCGTGGGGGAGAAACCAGTTTTTGATTTTGAACCCAAACCCCATTGGGACCTGGGACCACAGCTGGGGATCATTGATTTTGAAGCCGGGGTGAAACTGGCGGGGACCCGATTCTATGTGCTTGAGGGCGCGGGCGCCAGGCTGGAAAGAGCCTTGATCTTCTGGATGTTGGACCTGCACATCCGGCAGGGTTATCGCGAAATTTACCCACCCTGGATGGTGCGTGAAGAAGTCATGTTTGCCTCTGGGCAACTGCCCAAGTTTGCCGAGAACCTTTATCATGACCATCTGGAGGATTTCTGGATGGTGCCAACGGCGGAGGTGCCCCTGACCGGCATGAAGATGGGCGAGATTTTGGATGAAACGGAACTGACTTTGAAGTACACCGCCTATACCGCCTGCTTCAGGCGCGAAAAAATGAGCGCCGGTCGGGATGTGCGCGGGATTAAGCGCGGGCACCAGTTTGACAAAGTGGAAATGTACAAATACTGCCTGCCACAGAACTCTCCCGCAGAGCTTGAAAAAATGGTGGCGGATGCTGAAGCCACCTGCGCAGGGCTGGGGCTGACCTACCGCGTGCTGCTGCAATCCACCGGCGACCTGGGCTTTGGATCGCACAAGACCTATGATGTGGAAGTGTGGGCACCCGGCTGCCAGGAGTGGCTGGAAGTCTCTTCCATCTCGAATATAGGCGATTTTCAAGCACGACGCGCCAATATTAAGTACCGTCCGGCGGATGGTTCAGCGCCGAAGTACGTCCACACCCTGAACGGTTCGGGTTTGGGACTTCCCCGCACGCTGATCGCGGTAATGGAAAGCTGCCAGCAGGCGGATGGAAGTATCGTCATTCCTGAGGTGTTGAAGCCCTTTATGGGGGGTGTGGAAGTCATTCGCGCATGAGCATTTCACCCGATTGGGTTAACAATGCTCTGCTGATCGTCTCGGGACTGCTCCAACTGGTCGGGCTGTTTGGGCTGTTGCTGGTTTTCTTCCCGGGTTTGACCGTGGTATGGGTTGGTCAGCTGGTGTGGGCGATTTATTCTGGATTTAATCAAAGCCATGAGCCCTGGCAGTACAAATTGACCATTGCGATTTTTGTGGTCAACACGCTCCTGATGATCGGCGGCTCTTTCATTGATAACGTTTTGATGGCTGGCAAAGCCAGGCAAAAAGGCGCTCCCTGGTGGGAAATCGGGCTGAGTTGGGTTGCCATGATCGTGGGGGGCATTTTTTTGACGCCCATTGGTGGGTTGGCAGCTGCCCTGCTGACAATATTCCTGGCGGAATACTTCCGGCTTAGCAAGGACAAGGATCAAGCTTTTGAGTCATTGAAATCCATGGCGATGGGCTGGGGCTGGGCGGCAGTCATTCGGTTGATCCTGGCGGTGGTAATGATTCTCTTGTGGGTGGCTGTGGTGGTGTGGTTGTAACCCTCCAGCCAGACGGTGAAGTTAAAAAGGCTGTCTCTGCAATGGTGAAACTGCCTTTGGTTTCGTAGATAGGGATCAATCTTCATGCGCGAGTCTCAGTTCGCGCCGGTCTCTTGGATTCCATTAATAAATTGCATGGGTGTGTTCTTCATTTGAGCACACCATTACCGAACAAACCTTCTCGTTGGCGTGCACAAAACGGTGCACGCCCTATGGGATCTTTATCGAGCAAGGAAAGTGGGTGGTTGTTGGTACGATCAGAGGAAGGTTGCACCCTACAAACTTCCCAGACCAGGGCTGTCTGGAAGGTTGCCAGCACGATCGGTTAGTCTTTCTGGGGTTTATGCCTGGCGGGGATTTCAACAAGCTCGCCGACTTCGATCATGTAATGCATGAACGTGGAGGTCTGAGCGCATTCCTCCGCGGATTAGTGCAAAATTTATTGGAAAGGTGCTTGAGTTCCGATCCGTTAAAAAAGCCACACTCAAATAAATGTGGGGTGCCCCCAACTCATGCCCGATCTGGCTGTTAGAGCGTCATTGAATTTATCATTGAGCTTTATGAGCGCCTTTGATTTGGCAATAATTCGGTTAATTTAATGAAATGTGTTATCGAATCTTTGTGCGGGATTGCCGCACCAGATACAGGGCAATGGATCCAGCGGCAGCAGCATTCAGCGATTCGACCCTGCCAAACATGGGCAGCCGGATCAGTTCGTCGCAGGATTTGCGTACCAATTCCCGCAAACCGGAGCCTTCATTGCCGACGACCAGGGCTATGCCGCCCTCCAGGCGCAGCTGTTCAGGCGTTTTTGAGCAGGGGCTTTCATCCAGCCCGTATACCCACACATTGAGCTGCTTGAAACGTTCAATCGCCTGCATCAGGTTGTGCTGGGCGATCAACAGATGTTCGGTGGCGCCCGAACTGGCGTGCACCACGGTCGGGGTGATTTGTGCGGCTTGTGAGGAGGGAATCACTACCCCGTGAACACCCATGGCTTCAGCGGTTCGCAACAAGGACCCCAGGTTTTGCGGATCCTGGATCAAATCCAGCAGCAAAAAGAGAGGCGCTTCGGGTTGTTTTTGGGCATGCTGAACCAGGTCTTCCAACGCGGCATATGGATAGGCGCTGGCTTCCAGAGCTACACCCTGATGATGAGTCGAGAGGGCTTCCAACCGATCGCGGGGCGCCTCTTCAACAACAAGTCCCTGGGCTTTTGCCAGGCGCAACACTTCTGGCAACTGCCCCTCCGGCTTGATCCCCCTGGCAAACACCAGGCGGAAGACGTGCCGTCGCTTGGCTCTCAGGACTTCATAAACCGGGTTGCGCCCGGTGATCCATTCCTTCAAGGGCTACTCCCAGCTCCAGGTCGTGCCGTCCTTGCCGTCCTCCAGGATAACCCCCAGAGTTTTGAGTTCATTGCGGACTTTATCAGAGAGTGCCCAGTTCTTTTGGGCGCGCAGTTCATTGCGAAGCTGCACCAGCAGGTCAATGAAGGGATCAGCTCTGGTTTGTCCGCCCGTCTGCTCTTCCAACTGCAAACCCAGCACACCGGTCAGCTCAGTAAAAGTATCCTGGGCGGATTGGAGTTGTTTCTGGGTGGCACCGTCCGCGCGGGCTTGATTCAGGCTCTTGACCAACTCAAACAGGCTGGCAAGCGCCGCCGAGGTATTAAAGTCGTCGTCCATTCCCTCAACAAAATCACGCCTGGTTTTGGAGGCTTGTTCCACCAAAGCGTGGGCATTTTCTGCCGACAGGCCAGAAGCATTCGATTGGGCTGGTTTTTTGGCGCTGAGCAGGCGTTTGTAGGCTTGTTCGGTTTGCTCCAGGATTTCGTCGCTGAAGGTCAGCGGACTGCGGTAGGAGCCATTCATGACCAACAGGCGCATCACATCGCCGGGATGCTGAGCCAGAAAGTCATCGATGCTGATCATATTGTCCAGGGAGCGGTGCATCTCCCCGGACGTCAGGGACAGCATGCCGTTGTGCATCCAGTAAGTGGCAAACTGCTTGTGCGTTACCATTTCCGTCTGGGCAATTTCGTTCTCGTGGTGCGGGAAGATCAGGTCATTGCCCCCACCATGGATATCAATTTGCTGACCGAGATGGTGCAGGTTCATGGCTGAGCACTCAATGTGCCAACCAGGGCGCCCCTTGCCCCAGGGGCTGTCCCAGGCCGGTTCACCGGGTTTGGCAGCTTTCCACAGGGCAAAATCCATAGGGTGCTCTTTACGGTCATCCACCTGGATGCGGGAACCTGCGTTCATGGTCTCAAGTTTGCGCCCGGAAAGTTTGCCATAATCAGGATCGGATTGGACGCGGTAATAGACATCGCCATCCACCGCGTATGCCGCATCGTCATCCATCAATTTCCCGATCATGCCGATAATGTAATCCATCTCTTCGGTCGCGCGCGGGTTGACGGTGGCCGGCTTGATGTTGAGAGCTTGCAGATTGCGTCTGTAATCGTCAATGTATCCCTGCGCCAGTCGGAAGGGATCGTTACCGGTTTTATTGGCTTTGTCGATGATCTTGTCGTCCACATCAGTGAAGTTCATGACGTAGCGCACCTCATAGCCGGAAAATTCGAGATAGCGCCGCACAATATCAAACACCAGGGCGGACATCGCGTGACCGATGTGGGCTTTGGTGTATACAGTTGGTCCGCAAACGTACATGCGGACTTTGCCTGGCTCAATGGTCTTGAAGTTTTCCTTGGTTCTTGTCAGTGTATTATAAATTTTTAGGGTCATGGCTGCCTCCTGCGAGGTTAATCATAATCGGGCTTGGCAAAAATCATCCGTCCGGCTGATGTCTGCAAGATTTTGGTGACAGTCACACTGATTTCCTTTTCCAGGAATTTTTGACCGTTTTCAATTACCACCATGGTGCCATCATCAATATAGCCAACGCCCTGGTTGAATTCCTTGCCTTCCTGGATTACGCGGATTTGGAAGCTTTCACCGGGAAGCAAAATTACCTTGACAGCGTTGGCAAGGTCGTTGATGTTGAGCACCTTTACGCCCTGCAATTCTGCAATGCGGTTCAGGTTGTAATCGTTGGTCAGGATGGGATAGCGCATTTGCCTCGCCAGCACCACCAGGCGGTCATCCACTTCCCGCACGCCTTCCACGTCGATGTCGCTGATGGTGACAGGAGTATTTTCGTTCTGTTGCAATTCTGCCAAAACGTCCATGCCCCTGCGCCCACGTTGGCGCCGCAGGGAGTCGGCAGAATCGGAAACAAATTGCAGTTCATTCAGGACAAAACGCGGCACGACCAGGGACCCGCTTAAAAAGCCGGTTTTGGCAATATCAGCAATGCGCCCGTCAATAATAGCACTTGTGTCCACCAGGATCCGGCGCTCTCCCTCAGACTGGGATCGGGGATTCTTGGTGGAAATTTTGCTGGAAACAGAACGAAAGGTATTGGAAAATTCCTCGTGCCTGGCCATGAATACGGAAGACCCCAAATACCCGAAAATTACCACACCCACTAACGGAAAGATCTGACCTAAAGGCTTGGGAAGCAGCGAAAGGGGATAAGCCAACAGGGCGGAAATGATCAGACCAATAATTAAACCAACCAAGCCACTGAGCAAGGCTTGTGGGGATGATTTGCTAAAGTTCTTTCGCAATGCTTCAACTGGTTTGACTGAAATCCATGGTGTAATAAAATAGCCAAGCAAACTGAAGATTACAATGCAAATTACAACTGTAACCCCGTTAGTTAATGGGTAAGTTGCCCAAAAAGAAATCAGATAATTGTATATTGGAGTTCCGGAAAAAAAGCCAATAATGCCGAAAACAACAGCGCCAATAATTCGCGATAATAATATTGCGGTCATATAAAACCTCCTTTATTAATGTACAGGATAAATGAATGATAAGAACTAGTAATAAAATGATAGCACTCCAGAAGAGTTGAGTCAACAAAAAAGATTAATTCTGACGCAACTCTTACGAGTTTCTCAGGTTGTTCAGGCAACGACTAAACTGCCAGAGTCTTAGTGAGACTTCTTAATGGGATGGTCAGTGGGGGGCACTTGCTGCTTGGTTGCTCTGACGCGGCGGGAGGGTTTGGGCGTCTGTTTGGCAGCCAATGAAGCATGCAACTGGTTCATCGCGATTGGATCATACATAAAGGCATGACAGACGTCACATACCCAGGCCGGGAAATTGGGCACGCTCAATAAATGACCGTCCACTATCGCGGAGAAAGTTACAGGCTTCTGTTTAATTCTTCCCACCATGCAGCGGGGACAGGTTTCGGGGTTCGCAGGTAAATTCATTTTCATTCTGCAGGATTATACGATGGAATTGGTATTTGTGCGAAGGCAATTTGCGGTTTTGTGCAAGCTTGATGCTGAAATTTGACCCTGCAAAACTGGTCCCCAATGTCGGATGGGAAAGGGAACAAGTGACCGGTCGTAATAGGCTGTCTCCTCGTGAAAAGCGTCTGATTTTTCGTTTAACCTTTGGGACAGGATTCGACCGTGGGCAGGGATAAAAAAAGAGGCTGTTCAAGCAGTCTCTTCTGGTAAAGCTACCAAAATCAAGACAAAAGGTTATGGAGCGGCTTGTACCTGGTCTGGTACGGAGAGAGAGCGGATCTCATTAAAAGGATAATAGATAAACACCGCCTTGCCGACCACATCTTTCTGGTCAACGAAGCCCCACTGATGGGAATCGGAGGAATTGTTGCGGTTATCCCCCAGAACAAACAGCTTGTTCGCAGGCACATTCCAAGTGCCCTCATATAAAGGCAACTCCGCGATGTAAGGCTCCGTGAGCGGGTGCCCGTTCACGGACACAACCCCATCGGAGACTTCCACCTGATCCCCCGGGATGCCGATGACGCGCTTGATATAATCTTCGTTCTTATTGCCCTGGAAATGAAAAACGATGATATCACCATGACCGGGTTCACCCCATTTGTAGGCGACCTTATTTACTACCAGCAGATAGTCTGGTTGAAGGGTGGGTTTCATGCTGATGTTTTCCACGCGGACGCGGGAACTGACAGCGTTGATTACAAAGAATAATATAAGCGCAAGGAGGATGGTTTCGAGCGTATCCATCCAAAACCCGGCACTCCCAGATTTTCTTTTGGTTGTCTGTGGCTCACCCTGCTCGGGCGTAACCTCTGAAGTTAATTGTTCCAAATTCTCTTGTCCAATCTCTTTAGGAATATTTGTTCCTGCCATCCAAATGCATGTATTATACCAACGCGGCACGGCTTATGGAAAAATCAGTCCTCCCTGCGCTCACGCTGTTTCAGCACCAGCCGGATGGGAGTGCCGACAAAGGGATATTCCTTGCGGATCTGGTTTTCCAGGTAGCGCATATAGGTAAAGTGCCCCAGGGTCGGATCGTTGCAATAGATCAGGAAAGTCGGCGGATCGGTGCGCACCTGTGTGCCGTAATAAATGCGGAACTGTCGCCCGCCGCCAGAGGGCGCCTGGTGCATGTCTTGGGCGTTTTGCAGGATGCGGTTGAGTTGCGAAGTGGTAAGGCGGACCAGGCGTTCCTCCTGGACACGGGTGACCAGCGGCAAGACCTGGTTGACGCGCTGCCCGGTGGCTGCTGAAATGAACAGGACTGGCACGTAAGGCAGAAAGTTCAGCTCCTGGCGGATTTTCTCTTCAAATTCCACCGTGGTATGGGTGTCCTTCTCGATCAAGTCCCATTTATTTACGACCAGTACGACACTCTTCCAGGCTTTATTGATATAGCCGGCAATATGGGTATCCTGGGCGGTGATGCCAGTGACAGCATCCACCACCAAGAGCGCCACATCACAGCGTTCAATCGCCTGCATGGCGCGCAGGACAGAATACTTTTCGACGCCGGGAATGATGGCACCGCGTTTGCGAATGCCGGCGGTATCAATCAGGGTGATGGGCAGGCCTTCCCATTCCAATTGGGTGTCAATGGCATCGCGGGTTGTGCCCGGGATCGGGCTGACGATCGAGCGGCTCTTTCCCACCAGTTTGTTCAACAGGCTGGATTTACCGGCATTAGGCTTGCCGACTATGGCAACCTTGATGGAATTGTCCTCTTCCTCGACGGTTTCAGGGGCGGGGAAATGTGCCACCACCGCGTCCAGCAGATCACCGGTGCCAGTGCCATGAATGGCTGAAATGGGATAAGGTTCGCCCAATCCGAGCGAGTAAAAATCCAGGGCGCCCATGCGTGCGGAATCACTATCCGCCTTATTGGCGGTTAAGATGATGGGTGGATGCGGTTCACCATTGACCATCTGCTGACGGCGGCGCAGGATTTGTACGACCTCCCGATCGGCTTCAGTCACACCGCTGGCTGCGTCCACAACAAAGAGGATGACATCTGCCTCCTCCATGGCAATCTCAGCCTGCGAGCGGATCTCCTCGATAAATTCTGCTGATCCAATGGACAGAGGCTCCTGGTTGTGGAGTCTGTTTGGGTCAATGCCACCAGTATCCACCACGAAGAAATCGTGACCGGACCAATCCCCTTCAGCGACCAGACGGTCGCGGGTAGTTCCAGGAACTTCATCAATAATGGCGAGGCGTTCCCCGACCAGGCGGTTGAACAGCGTGCTTTTGCCCACATTCGGTCTCCCGACAAGCACCACGACAGGTTTTTTCATCTTTATCATTATTCCTTAGGCATCAATTTGAGGTGGACTGTCGAGCTTATTTGGCGAGGACCACTTCGATGGAACCGGGCAGAATCGAATCCAAACGGATCTGTGGATTATCCAATACCACCGTGGGGATGAGCTGATAAGTTCCGGCTGTTTTGCCGGCCATGTCCACCGTCACCTTGATGGTTACGGAGGAAATCTGCTCAAGCAGGTACAGAGGTCCGGAAAGATACAGATCCACCTTGGCGGGGGAAATAGTGGCTTTCAGCCCGGTGGCAACATTAAGAGCGTCCACAGGGATATCCATCAACTGGATGGAACTTTCGATGGCAGCCACTTCCACCTGAACGGTGACATTCTGTTCACCGACAACCACGATCCCTTCCGGCAGGTTCAACTCAACCACGCTCTCGAAACTTTCCTCTGAACCATTCAAACTGAATGGTACGGTTTCGATATATGCCGGCATGTCATTGGCGAGTTCCGGGTCGGTGCTATAAATAGTGATAGTGGGAGGGTTGGCAACAATGCCGGTAAGATAAAATCCCCGCGCGATCTGCCCCGTGGTTACGATCTTGACAAACACGTTGCGGTAACCGCCCAGCTGCCGGATGGGAATCTCCACTGCCACCTGGGTGGGGTTCAAATTCACTCCGGATACCACCACACCGCGAGAATCAAGGGCTCTCAGTTCCACCGACCTGGCAATGCTGGTGGTCACATTGGTCAGGTCAACGCTTGCCACCACCTGTTTGACCTTGAGTACTTGCGTCTCTGGTCCGATGACCTGGACAGTCTCCGTGGCAAGTATGGCATCCTCAGCTTCATAACTGATCGGCAAGCTGCCGGTTTTTCTCAAAACAATGGAAAATTCCTTGGTCAAAAGTTTTTCCAATGTCAGGGTGACAGTAGCCGGGGAGATTCTGGTCACCTCAGTGGGACCAATGCTGACATTGACCTGTGCCTCAGTGGTGTGCGTACCGGCTGACAAACCGGAAAGGTTGACGAAGGCATGGATGAGATCGGGCTCATTCGCCAGCCTGTCATGAATTGACTGGGGCGCGCGAATGCTGACAGTGACCGATTCGACCAGATCACCGGTCAGGACCAGATCAGGGTCCAGACCCAGAATGGTTATTGGGATGGGATCAGAATAGGTCAAATCCTCATTGGGATCCGCAGAGGTCACCGCAGAAACCCAAACCACAATGGCAAGCACCAGCGCGGTCAGGAGTGTAGGCAGAAATTTAACCAGCCAGCGAAGGGCTTTCATTTGGAGAATTCTCCTTTATCTTCAGAATCCTTCTTGTGAAAGAGACCTTTGGAGGGGTTGGAGGGTTTCTTGTCCGCACGGATATCTTCAGAGAACAGGAAGGCACGCATCGTATTCAGAAGGCGTTCTCCATCCAGCCGCCGGATGAGACGACCCTGGTAAGCGATGGAGATGCTGCCAGTTTCTTCCGAAACCACCAGGGCAATCGCGTCGCTAACCTCACTGATGCCAAGACCGGCACGATGGCGCAAGCCCATGGAACGCTCTGGCAGACTGTTGAGCACCCCGCTGGCAGACAGGGGCATGACGCAGGCCGCGGCTTTGATCCGGTCGTCCTCGATGATCACCGCGCCGTCATGCAAGGGTGTGTTTGGATAAAAAATTTGCAGCAGCAACTCCGCGGAAACATCCGCATCCAGCAATACGCCGTTCTTGTAATATTGGGTCAGAAAATCCTGCCGCCGCAAAACGATCAAGGCGCCATGCCTGCGTTCGGATAATCTGACTGCAGCCTTGGTAATTTCCTGCAGGACCTGTTCTGTTCTTTCAGGGGATTTTGGATTGCTGCGGCGGGTGAGGAAGTCCATGCTGCTGAAGCGTCCCACCCGTTCCAGGGCGCGCCTGATCTCCGGCGCAAAGATAACCGGAATGACAAAAACCAAGGCGGGTGTAAGCGTGGAAACAAGCCAGGAAAACGCCGGCAAATTGACCAGGGAAGTCAGCAGCATAATGAAAACAACCAACAGAAAAATACCCCGCAACAGGGTCAGTGCTTCAGTATCCCGGAGCATGTATAACATCACGGCAAAAACAATCGTCACAAGGGCGATGTCTATGACGCTTGACCAGGTGAAGCGCTCCAGGATAAAGAGAAGGTTGTTGAGTAGCTCTTGCATATTTAGAATTCAGTAAGGTTTCTTATTAATCTTTAAGTATAACCTGTTTGATCTCCCCTACGCGCATCTCGACCGGTTAGAACTGGGTTTTTAAATAAACTTCTCCGGGCATAAAGCCATGCTTACGCAGGAAATTTGAAATGGCGAAAGGATTAATGTCGGCGGGGTAATATTCTCCTGGGAGATAGCCGAGGATTTTGGCGGTGTAACTGCTGACCATGTCGCGGGGAATGAAAAGTGCATCGCAAAGGTGCTGTTTAGCATTCCTTTCGATTATCTGGAGGACAGCCTTTACTTCATCTGATTGGGGTGTGCAGGAAGGCAGTATCCTTTGAAGCAAGCCCAGAAAGTGGTCAATCTTCCAGACGGTCAAAGAGGCGAGTTGGTCATCTTTGAATCCGGCCAGAATGGATCGGTGACCAAGTGATCGCAGGATTTCCTCATCCGACCAGGTCTGTGGGTCGAAAGAATTCAGCATCAGCCTGGCGTTTTCGAAATCCAGCGGTCTCACGGGGCGATATGCTTCACCATTGTCGAGGTGTATTTCCAGGAATGGGTCCGGATTTAATGCGTGCAGCCCGGTTATCGCCTGGGAGTATGTGCTTTCAAAACTGATGTCGGTGTGGATGACGTAATCCGAGCGGCTGGCTTTTTCTGCCTGCGGATTCTGGGAGTTGATCCTGGTGAGGGCATCCGCTTCGGAAAGCCCGCGGGTGGACATCAAGCGTTCCTGTCGGACCTGATCCTCAGCCACCACTGCCCACACTGCCTCGCAGCGGAGATGCAGGTTGGCTTCAAATAACTTTATCGCCTCAACCACCACCAGGTTTACTCTGGCACGGCTGACGATTTCGTCCACAGCCAGGGTCACCTGGGGATGGACAATGGCTTCAAGTTCTTGCAAAGCGCCGGGGTCGCGAAAGACGATCCTGCCCAGTTTGGAACGATTGATCTGCCCATCGGAGTTGCATAAGTCGGAGCCGAAGGCATCCAGGATGGGCTGGTAGGCCGGATGCCCGGGAAGATAAGTGGACTGTGCCAGCAAGTCGGCATCGATGGTCAGCGCACCTTCATTCTCGAGATATTGCCTGACCACGCTCTTTCCAGAGGCGATATTTCCGGTAATGCCGAGTAATTTTGGTTTTTCTGACATTTATCCTCCTTGATTAGTATACTTCAAAGCACTGAAAATTGGTCGAACAGGCCAACATAGAACAGACAGACGGGATGCTATAATTTTGCCATGACCGCTGATAAAATCTTGGATTCCCTGCGTAAAGACTGTGCCTTTGACCCTGATAGAAGGCTGATTGTGGGGGTGTCTGGCGGGGCGGATAGCCTGACCCTGATCCACGCCTTGCATGATGCCGGTCTGAACCTGATTGCCGGTCACCTGGATCATTGTCTGAGACCCACTTCGGCTTTGGAGGCTGAGCAGGTGGCAAGGTTGATGAAGGTTTGGGGAGTACTGTGCGAAGTGGAAAGGACCGATGTGAACCTGGTTGCCCGAACGTTCAAGCTCGGGGTGGAAGAGGCAGCCAGGGTCTGCCGGTACCAATTCCTGTTCAGGCTGGCAGACAAATATGATGCCCAGGCTGTGGCAGTGGCGCATACCGCTGATGACCAGGTCGAGACGGTTTTAATGCACTTCCTACGGGGGGCTGGCATCAATGGCTTGAAGGGCATGCAGCCGGTCAGCTATCTCAAGGAGATCAACCCGGACATACCCGTGTTTAGACCCATGCTGGGGGTTTTTCATCAGGAAGTCGCGGCGTACTGCCGGGAACACCAGCTGCCTTTCGTGGCCGATGAAAGCAACCTGGACCCCGGTTTCCTGCGGAACCGGCTGCGTCTGGAGGTCGTTCCTGTGCTGGAACAGATCAACCCGGCTTTCAAGCAGGTGACTTTGCGGAATGCCAGAGCGCTTCAGTCTGATTTTCCCTTGTTAGAGCGGTTAGAACGCGATGCCTTCAATGCCTGCAAAATTCCCAGCGGCAAGGGCTATATCTTGCTCGATTTGCCTGCCTTCCTGAAATTGGAGGAGGGCTTGCAGCGGCGCGTGCTGATCCAATCGGTCAACCAGTTGTTGCCAGGGCTGCGTAATATTGGGCTGGAACAGGTGGATCGCGTGGTTGCCGCCATCCGCTCAGGGCAGCAGCGCAGCAACTTTCTCTCGAATATTGAGGTGTGGGTGGAGCGGGATGCCATCCAACTAGTCCTCAAAGGCAGCCAACCTGATTTCCCCGACTTGCCGCAGCTGCTCCGGGAGCAGCATTATGAATTCGACTTGGGACGTCCGCTGAAACTGGCGAACGGCTGGTCACTTACCGCTGAACTGGTGGACAGTTCCGTGTATCGGTCCACTACCAGGGCTGATCAACAGGATCCCTGCCAGGCCTGGTTGAACCCGGCTGACTTGGAACTACCTATGACCGTGCGCGGGATGCGCAAGGGAGAGCGCTGGGCGCCTTTGGGCATGCAGGGGAAGCACCAAAAGATCAGTGATTTTTTCATTAACCAAAAAATCCCCCAGGGAGCCAGGGCAAAATGGCCGCTGGTACTCAGTGAGGGATCATTTATGTGGGTGGTGGGCTTGCGGATCGGTCAAGCCTGGCGGGTGGTTGGTGACGAGCAGATGCTCCTGCACCTGCACTTGCATCACCCCGCTTCGCAAGGGGATTAACCCCTATTCAATCCAAAAAACCTGGTTCAATATCGCCTGAATGGCGGGGTAGTTTGGCTGCAGCACCATCGCTCCGTCATCGGTCACGATGCCAATTGCTTCGTTGGGCGTGAGTGTGTGGGTTGTGACCAGGTCATCCTGGAAGAACTTGGATAATGGGAAGGCGTACAACCACATATCGCCCAATTTCATGTCGGTTTCGACAACATCCTGAACCGTCTGGATGAACTTGGGCAGGTTGCCCAGATCTGACGGGCTGAGAATTTTTTCCGCGATAGCCTGGATGACTTCCTGGGCACGGCGGGTGCGATCAAAATCCGAAGTGTTTAAACGCGCTCGGACATACCAGAGAGCATAATCGCTGTCCATGTGCATGGTTCCCGGTTCGACCACGCACCATTTTTGTTCGTTAAAGTCGCACTTGTCTTCCATGTGCTGAGTGATCTCAACATCGACCCCGCCGATCAGTGTCATGATCTGCTTGAAGCCGTTGAAGTCCACCATGGCGTAATGATCAGGACGGAAACCAAAATTATATTCGAGGGTATCCCCGAGCAATTCAAAGCCGCCGTGGGGTTGCGCAGTATTGATGCGCTGGGTGGTCCAGCCTGGAATTTCAACCCACAAATCGCGCGGGAAGGAAAAGAGGTTCACCTTGCCGCTATCCAGATTGAACGCGACCAACAAGATCACGTCGGTGCGGTAACCGCTTTCAGGAGCGAAATCGGAACCAAGCAGCATGATGGTTTTGACGTGTTTGGGAATGGGCAGGATATTGCCGTTGTCGACGAGAACCGCGGCTGCCTCAGTTTTTGATGTGCTGTTCCACAAATTGGACAGAAAGCCGGGCTCCCCCTCACGAACTCGGTTGAGACTGACGGCTGACAGGATAGCCAATGCCAGGATGAGCACTATCAGAATCAATATTCCGGGAAGTGAAGACTTCCTTTTCTTTGGTTGTATGTTATTCATTTTTTCCTATTAAGTTTTTATTCTTTGGTATTTTGGTTAATCCGCAGGGTGGGTCATGGCTGGCGGCGCAGACTCATAGCCCTGTTCTTTTGCCAGGTTGCGCAGCTTTTCCGAGACTTCACGCCATTGGATTTTAGAGATACCAAGTTTCTGGCGGATTTTATCCGGTTCAACTCCTTCAGTCAAGTCCACCAGGGCGCTGGTCCAGCGGCACATATCGAACGAGAGGTGTTTGTCCAGGCTGGCGGCTTTGCCCACATCTTCCAGCAGGTATTCGAGCCGCCTCTGTGACCAGGGAAAAACCTGATCCTTGATTTGGTAGCGGGACGCGTACTCCTGATAGGCTTCCACCCACTTTGGCGAGACAGCCACTTTGCGTTCCTTGTAGCGGTAGCGCGGGCTGGAATAACGCACAAAAATGTAGGGACCATCCGGTCCGTCCAGTTCAATATGGTTGGTCATCAGGCTCAAACACTCGCCTTTTTTCAGGGCTGTCTCCAGGACCAGGAGCAACAAAGTATACGGGCGGGGGTCAGGGTTGGCGGAAGTTCTCATGGCGTCGGCAGCATCCAGGGCTTTTTCGCGCTCCTTGCGAGTTAACGCGGTCGGCAGGGGGCTAATGACGGTCTTTTGAGGGATTTTCTGAGATGGATCGGATTGGATCGCGGCATTATGGGAAAGCCAGCGAAAAAAGGACTTTATCGAGGTAATCCGGCGGGAAAGCGTCTTGGGGCTGCAGGGAATCGCGCGGTCAGTTTGAAGCCATTTCAGATAGTCTTCCAGTTCTTTGGTGGTAATCTGACCAATTTGTTTATCAGGGGGCAGAAAGCTTGCCAGGAGCAAAAGGTCAGCGGTGAAAGCTTTAAGAGTATGGTTTGACCGACCCTGATCGCGGAGATAAATTTTCCAAGCCTGGATGGCAGGCTGCATCAGCGTGCTGTCCTGGATATGAGCGCTAATAGAATCTGAAGCGGGTGTCATTTTTGCTCCCTTGCGTTTCGTATAGATTATTTGGTTAGTAGTGTAAATCAAAAAGGGTGGCTTGTCAAACCGTCATTCGTTGAGGTATAGCGCTTCCGCCAGGATGTCGTTAATGGCGTAATAATTTGGCAGGAGCACCATGGCACCCTCCGCGGTGATCCAGTTGCTGACGGTTTCTGGTCCAACGGCATATTGGTCGATATTTTCAGTTTTCATGATTTCTGATGCCAGAGGCAGGTACGGCAAAATATCCATCAACTGGACGTTCGTATCCACATATTCCCGGTAGGAGGAATACAACTCCGGGATTTTTAGAATCACATTCAGGTTCATGGCTTTGTGGAAAATGCCTTTTACCACATCCTGGGCGCGGCGGTTCCGGTCGAAATCGCTGGTGGTCAGGCGCGAGCGGGAATACCACAAGGCAGTGCTCCCGTCCATGTGCATTTCTCCCGGCTCCAAAACGCACCAGCCGCTTGGATCAAAGGAACAGGAATCTTGCAGTTCTTCTGTGACCATCACATCGATGCCATCGAGGCTGTTAACCACATCCTTAAAGCCGTTGTAATTGACCAGCATGTAATAATCGGGATGGATGCCAAAGTTGACTTCGAAAGTATCTGCCAGAAGGTCAAAGCCGCCCAGCCCCCAGGCGGTGTTAATGCGGTTGGACCAATAGCCAGGTATGGTGACAAAAAGATCCCTTGGGAAGGAAATCAGGCTGACGGAATTGTGTTTGGGATTGAGCGAGAGCAGCATAATCACATCCGTACGGTAACCGTTCGTGGCAAAATCATCAGCCCCAAGCAGGAGGATGTTCATCTGGTTGGAAGGCATTTGCGCGGCGGGAATGGTCGGGACAGGGGTGGGCGTATGGATGGGCTGCGGCAGCAGTTCGATCGTGCCGTCTTCAAGGATGTTGGCGAAAGAATTCGGCTGGAACGGAGTCGGCGTCAGTCCAATGTTTTTCAGGCTGACCTTGTAAGGTGATGAATCGGAATTTGCCATGGCATTCACAAATGCCCCGGAAAGCACAACCCCAATGAAAGAGAGTGTCAGGATGATAAATACCGCCAATGTGAGGACCTGGTATCGTTTTAGTCGCATAAGTTCTTTCTGGCTGGCTGGGCAGCTTGATGGTATTTCTGCCAATAATTACTACAAGAAGTAAGTATACTCACATTTCCCCACTTCCAGTGCTGGTGTATTTATGGGGGATGGATACCAGGTAGGTGGTGGGCTGATTGATTTGGCTGTGGATCCACCAGTGTCCCTTGGCTCTCTGGACCAATTTGATGGCTTTGCGCAGTGCCACGGCATCGCCGATGCCGGAGGGCACAGGAAAGCCCGAACGCGTCAACATGCGCACAAATTGGGTCTGCTCCTGCTCGGAAAGTCCGCCGCCCTGATCCGTCACCTGCATTTCGATGGTAGGCTGGTCGTTTTGGGATACTCCCGCTCCAATCGCGATGTTTACCTCTCCCTGGTTTGGCGAAGCGCTAAAGGCGTTGACTTCCAGGAGTTCGAGGACTTCCTGAAGCAAAGAAACCAGGTCAGGAGAAACCTCGGGCAGGGGATCTATGCTGCTATGAAGTTGAATTTCCCTGGACATGAACGATATGGCAACTTCTTCCATGGTGGTTCTGAGCGCCAGCGCGGCAGCCTTTTCCGCAGGGTCTTGCGACGGGGCAGTTGGCTGCCTGGAATGGTCCTCGGAAAGGAGGAGTGCCTCAGGTGAGGCTTTCGCCGATACCTGGCCGGGTTCTGGCATGAGGATCAATTGGTTGATGACATTGCGGGCATTTTCCAGGGCTTCCCGCAGGTTGGAGATATGCTGGCTATTCCTGGCAAGCGTTTCCTCAAGCGCGTTTTTTTGCTGCTTCAATTCTTCCGCCTGGGCTATGGTTGCCTGGTTGCTCTTGATGGTCTCCGAGAGGGAATCAATTTGAGCTTCAATGACTTTCTGTCTTTCCACCCACATCTGGATCTCGGCGGCATAGGCATTTTTGTTTTGAATGTATTCCTGGTGCAGTTCGTTCATGAGTGCTTGATTGTGTTCAAGCTGTTCCTGCAGATGAAACTTCTCCCGTTCCAGCTGGTTCAACGAGATGCGCAACTTGTCGCTCGTCCTGGTACGCTCGTCGATGGCGGCGGCATTCTGGAGGATTTGTTCCAGTTTGGAGGCAACGACTGCCAGGCGGTCCTGGTCTTCCTGCGTCCATGAGCGATTGGTATAGGGACTCAGACATAGGAGCGCAAATTGAGTAATGCCCTTGGATGGATTGAGGGGATAAAGAAAAATGCTGCCGGACTGGTTGTAGCCAATCGCTTCAAGAAGGCTGCGTTTCTCTTCTTTCAGCTCAGAAGGATCATTTCCCATGAGGGGAAGGCTATCTTCAAAGTGGCTTTGGAAGGTTGGAACCTCCTGGTACGGCAGGAAAAATGGGCTCAGGTATTCTTCCCTGATCAGGTCGTACATGCTGGTGACACGCAGTCCAGGTTTGGAGGGATCCTTCTCAACGATGCCGCACAGATCCGCCAACAAAAAGAGCCCGATGCTGTGGGTGAGCGCATTTTGGATCTGGGGGAGTTCAGTCTGAAGCCCGACATCCAGCAGAGACGCCGCCACCTGGGGGGAAATGCCCGGCCTGGAACTCAGGTTTTGGTCATCTTCAAGCGTTTCCGGGGAACCTTCCACCAGGGAATGAGCGCTTGTCTGCCAGGCGATGCTGATCAGCAGGGGGTAATACAACATCTGGCTGAGCATCACCGCCCCCGGCAGGCTGCCATTATTGGGGAACAACAAGTAGACCAGGATCCCCAGGGCGGCGATCAACAACACCAGTGTCCCTTCCAGTTTGTGAGCGCGCTTCTCACGCAAATACAACACCAATCCGACCAAAAGCAGCAGCAGGGTGGCAATGATCCAGGCTTGATCCATCCGGGAGCCATTAAAAGGACTACTTTCACTTTGTGGAGACCAGGCAGGGGCGGCGAGGCAGCCAAGCGCGAAAGCCAGGAGGGTGAAACCCAATGGCAGGAACCTTTGCCAGCCTTGAGGGTGAATATCCAGCAAAGCCCATACCAGCCAGATCAAGGTGATCAGAGTGAGGGCGCGATGTGCCAGTGGGGAAAGTTGCTCAACAAGCGTAAAGCCCTGGTAAGCCAGCAGGCTGAGGGAAAGCAAGATAAGTTGTGAAAAGAAAATGACCAGCAGCGCGATGGGAAGGGATGACGATCGCGAAGGTGCCAGGCGACTGGCGGACCTGCGAACTGCCAGGAATGCCAGACCGCTGGCTGCTATCAGGATAAGATAATACAGTAGAGCATACGGATACACCGCAAGGATCGGAAAGATGTCTAGAATGGCTTTCATTGGTTTGATCTCGACACTTAATCTGTCTGCCAGGTTGGTGCAAGAACTATTCCAAAGACTGTCTTCTGAAGGATGACCAAATGATGCCGGTTCTGAAGGCAGGATTGTATTATAAGGTCGGGTGGCTCAGCTGACTGCCTTGAGCTTTTCCAGCCCGATGGACAGACGCCGCAGGGTTTCCGTTTTTCCGAGCAGGTCTGCCAACTCGGTGGCTCCGCCCGGGGTGGTGGGCAGCCCGGAAAGCGCAGTGCGGATCGGCCACATGGCGGTTCCAGTTTTGTAGCCCTTGGTCTGACTAAATTGCTTCAGCAAGGCAAAAAGAGCCTCGTTATTCCAGGTTTCCAGGCCGGTCAGAAGTGGGTATGTTTCTTCCAGCACTACCAGGCTGGACTGGAGGGTGGATTTGGATTTTTGGTTTTCATACAGGCCTGCCTGATATTCAGGCAACTCGCCCAAAAACGCCACCATGCCGGGGATGTCGGTCAGTTTTTCGGTACGGACCTGGATCAGGCGGCTGATCTTGTGCAAATCCAAATGCTGGATGCTTTCCGGATAGTACTTGTCCGCGATGTCGTGGAAATCTTCCGGGGACAGGGCACGGATATGCTCGCCGTTGAGCCAGGTTAGCTTGTCCAAAGAGAAAGCCGCGCTGGATTTATTGATGCGGTCAATATCAAAGGCTTCGATCAGATCAGCCATGGTGAAAAACTCACGGTCATCGCCCGGGCTCCATCCCAGCAGGGCGACGTAGTTGACAATCGCGGCAGGCAAATAACCCAACCGCACCAAGTCTTCAAAAGAAGGGTCGCCGCGGCGTTTACTCAGTTTGGCGCCATCCTCCCTGAGGATGTGCGGCAGATGGATGTATTCAGGATGTTCCCAGCCAAAAGCGTCATAGAGCAGGTTGTACTTGGGTGTGGAAGACAGATATTCTTGCCCGCGGATGACATGGGAAATCTCCATCAGGTGGTCATCGACCACGTTGGCGAAATTGTAGGTTGGGAAGCCGTCGGACTTGAGCAGCACCTGGTCGTCCAGCTGGGAATTATCGATCGTGATGCTGCCGTAAACATGGTCGAAGAAAGTGGTGCTGCCGCTTTCAGGGAGGCGCTGGCGGATCACCGGTATGATCCCCTGGGCGCGGCGGGCAGCGATATCTTCAGGCAAAAGATTGCGGCAGGGGTCCCGCTCAATCTCCGTCCGAGCAGAAGTGGGCTCCGAACTGGCTTTGCCTTCCTTCTGGCAAAAACAATAGTAGGCATGCCCGCCCTCGACCAGATTTTCGGCGTAGTGCCTGTAAATGGGCAGGCGCTGGCTCTGCACGTAAGGTCCTTTACCTCCGTCCTTGTCCGGACCTTCATCGTAGGTGATACCTGCCAGGGCAAGGCCGTTGTAGATGGCAGCCACTGCCGCAGGAACATTGCGGGATTGATCGGTATCTTCAATGCGCAGGATGAAGACACCCTGGTTCTTCCTGGCGATCAAGTAGGCATACAAGGCGGTGCGCAAGTTGCCAATGTGCATGTAGCCGGTTGGGCTGGGGGCAAAACGGGTTCTAAAAGTCATTTTTTCTACCGTCGTTCCATGAGATTTGATAGTAAATCCTACCATAAACCAACCAAAAGCTGAAAGGGGAATGTCCATCTGGATGAGTTGGACGGCGGGTGAAATGCCTTCATTTGCCGGATTTTAGGTGGACCAGCATACGAACAGCCAGGTGGAACAAGACCAGGTTTAAGCTCATGGCTGACAGACAGGATTGACGGGCAGTATTTTGTATGGACAACTGTTTTGTTTGTTTATCCATCCACCAGGCTTCCGACGAATGTGCACCGCTCGGTCTTCAGTCTGTAACCTTCAGATACTTTTGCAAAACCTGATAGAGAGGTGCAAAAAGCGCCTGCCATTTTTTGCATTCTTTGCGGCCTTCTCCAGCCTTGCCGAAAGAATTGAGAAGAAAGTTCTACCGCAAGATACAAAAATCCCTCCATAAGCCATGGAGGGATCAGATTGTTCAAGCAAACGGGTTGGTTTTACGGGATCCGGTCAAAGAACTTGGCAAGATCTTTTTTCTGCGATTCTTGCACAACTGCCAAAACTTCATCAGCCATCTGGAACTCAAAATCTCCGTAAGGGATGATCAGTTCACCTTTTCGCAGGACCGCGACGATGGTCGATTGGTTAGGCAGGCTCAGGTCCTTCAATTTCTTCCCTTTGGCGATCGCTTCCGCCGCTACCCTTTCTTCAACCAAGTCGAATTTACCTTTGCGTAATTTATGAACCGTGATCATATCCCCCAGGGACATCTCTTCGGCGATCAAAGCAGCCATCAGATCTGCCTGGTTGAGCGCGACATCCACACCCATGACGTTGGTAAACATCCAGGCATTTTTGGGATGATTGATGCGCGCGATGGTCCTCGGAATCGCGAACTCAAAACGCGCCAGGCTTGTAGCCACCAGGTTAACCTCGTCAATGCCGGTCACTGCCGCGACCACGTTCATCTTGCGGATTCCGGCGGCTTCCAAGACATCCGGATCGGTGCCATTGCCCAAATACAGGACTTCCTCTGGAACATCCAGCAAAATCCTGGGTTTCTCTTCAGGTCTGAGTTCAATCAGACGAACTTCATGATGTTCACTCAACAAGTAATTTGCCAGGTAAGTGCCAACTTTACCACCGCCAATTATCATTACTTTCATGATCTTTTCTCCTGTCCTTTTTCTTTCTAAACACCGAAGATGCGGCTGACTTTATCTTTTGACTCGATCTGCACAAATATGTGGACAAGATCATCAGCCTGGAAAACGGTGGCGGGATTGGGAATGAATGTTTTCCCATTACGAGTGATTGCCACCACCTGGATTTCACCGGGGACATCGGTCTCCTTGACCAAATGATTGACCAGTTGTGGCTTAACATCCGCATCCACCAGATTTACTTGCCCGGCACCGATAACCCGTTCAATGTTCAAATGGGAGTAGACCAGGGTGCTGGTGAGACGGTTAATCCCAAGGGTGACCGGTGAGACTGTCTGGATGCCCATCCGGCGATAAATCTTGGCTTTTTGGGGTTCAAAGACCCTGGCAGCCACGCGGGGGACGTGGTAGACCATCTTGGCCATGCGGGCAGCCACCAGGTTGGCCTCGTCCGAAGCCGTGACAGCAACCAGAGCATCAGCACGATTAATACCGGCATCAGAGAGCACCTTCTGGTCAAAACCAATGCCGACTACGGTTTTACCTTTATAGGCAGGCTTCAGTGCTTCAAAGGCTTGTGGATCTTTGTCGATCACGACGACGTCAATGCCCTGAATGCTCAGGTTTTTTGCAAGGCCGGCGCCAACCCGACCACATCCAATGATGATTATTTTCATAGCGTTTCTCCTTTGGAAATTAGCGCTTGTTTCTGAACGGCTCTCTTTTCCTTCTTATTTACAAATGCTTTACGAATTGCATCCGCAACAGGTGCGCCGGGTATCCAGATTAACAGGAATAGCCAATATTTCGCATCGAAAGCGGCTGTTCCAATGAAGCGTTGCATAAATGGTACATAAACCATTCCAAGAATCAATAAAATCTCGGAAACAACGCCGACCCAAATCAGTGGGTTATTAAACAAAGGCGTTTTGAGAATTGACCTATGGGATGCACGCTGGGCAAAAAGGTTTCCAATTTGAGAAGCCACAACCGCGGCGAGCGCCATAGCTGTGGCTGCCTCATAAATAGGACCTTTGAATGGCAAGTTGAACCATTGGCCATAGTAACCATTGGTCCAGTAATAGAAGTAAAAAGATGCCATGGCTGCAAACCCCTGAACCGGACCGATAATGAGATAAGCTCGAGCCAGCAAGTCCCCCGTAATGAGGTGATAGGTCAACTTGCGGGGAGGGCGGTCCATGAT